>CAYOYJ010000134.1:0-6492 GCA_964408155.1 uncultured Syntrophales bacterium | reverse complement strand
CACGTGTACAGAAGCCCGGCCAGCCAGGTACCCCAGCAGAACGCCGGCAATGACCACTGCTGGACGACTGCGAAGTAGCACGCCAGGGCAAAACCCAGCAGACCGTAAAGATTGAAAGCAGTTTTCAAGGTAACTCCCGATCTCTCATGCCTTTCCGATAAAGATGGATAAGCAACCATGCTATTCATGGCTGACGGCTTGTTTAATTATCACACTTACCTAAAATCTCCTATATCAATCAAGTATTTATCTTCTTAGTCCGAAGCCGGGGCTCCCCAAAAAGAAATCACCTCTTGTGTAAAGCAAAAGCTGTTTTGCTTTACACAAATCGTTATATTTTCGCCATGAGACTGGTGCATATGTCCAAAAAGTCGGCTTTTTGGGACACGTTTTGGTGACGTGTCGAAATGATGGCTGTTTTTCGACACGTTCTTCATTCATGTCGATGTCATCGACACGTTCATCACTGATCACGCCTTCCCGGCATCTTATCCTTGCAAGCCGGGGCCGGTTCTGCTATATGGGGACCGTTCCGGTGAGTGTATCGGAACAGAGAATTCCGCTTTCAAGAAGCGGGGTTAGAAATGTGGAACTCCTGACCGGGTCATCATGATCCCCTAATCTCAGCAACCAGTATCATAAACCGTGAACGCAAGAAACCAGATTAACCGCATCCTCAAAAACCGCATTGTGCTTCTGGACGGCGCAACAGGAACGGAACTCCAGAAGCAGGGCATGCCCACCGGAGCCTGTCCGGAATTTTGGGCCCTCCATAACCCGGTCGACATGGCTAAGATTCACCGGGCTTACAAGAACGCGGGATCGGATATCGTTTATACCTGCACCTTCGGCGGGAACCGCCTCAAACTGAACCAGTTCGGTGTAACCAATATCGGAGAAACGAACCGGCGCCTGGCTGAAATCGCAAAAAAAGCCGTAGACGGCAAAACCCTGGTCGCCGGCGACATCGGCCCGACGGGCCACTTCGTCGCACCTTTCGGCGACCTCCCCTTCGAGGACGCCGTCAATATTTATAAAGAACAGATAAGGGGTTTGATCGACGGCGGCGTCGATCTTTTGATCATCGAAACGATGCTCGACATCCAGGAGACCCGGGCGGCCCTCATCGCTGCGAAGGAACTCTCCGATATCTACACCATCGTCACCATGACCTTCGAGACCAACGGCCGGACTTTAAACGGGACGGACCCGCCGGCGGCCCTGATCACGCTCCAGAGCCTGGGCGCCGACGCCGTCGGCTGCAACTGCTCGACCGGCCCGGAGACGATGAATACCTTCATCGCCGCCATGAAACCCTATGCGAAAGTGCCGCTGGTGGCCAAACCCAACGCGGGCTTGCCCAGGGTGGTGGACGGGGTCACCTGTTTTGATATGACACCGCTTACGTTCGCCGCGCAGGCGTCGCGCATGGCCGAAACGGGAGCCGGCTTCATCGGCGGCTGCTGCGGGACGACGCCGGATCATATCCGGGAGTTGAAGAAAGCCCTTGCCGGACGGCGGGCGGTTGCCCCGGTCTGCAAATCCACGAGCGCCGTCAGTTCCGCCACAAAGGCAAAGATATTCAGTCAATCCGATCCCTTGGTCATCGTGGGTGAGCGGATCAACCCGACGGGGAAAAAGGACCTCCAGCAGGAACTCCTGGCGGGAAAATACTCCCTGGTCCGCCGGATGGCGAAAGACCAGGAGCAGGCCGGGGCGGATCTGCTGGATGTCAACATCGGCGTCCCCAATATCGACGAACAGAAAACCATCCGGGATATCGTTCATTTATTGGCGACAGCCACAGAGCTGCCCCTGGTGATCGATTCCTCCAACATCGATACGATCGCCACGGCCCTGCGACTCTACCCGGGCCGTGCCCTGATCAATTCCATTTCAGGCGAGCCGGACAAGATCGAACGGCTCCTGCCCCTGGCCGCGAAATACGGCGCCATGTTCATCCTCCTGCCGCTGACGGGAAAAATCCTGCCGGAAACGGCGGAGAAGCGGATCGCGATCATCCGCGATATCTTCAAGAAAGCGCAGGCTTATGGATTTACAAAAGAAGACATCGTGGTGGACGGCCTCGTGATGACCGTCGCCTCCGATCCGGCGGCTCCGGTGGAAACGATCAAAACCATTGAATGGTGCACCCGGACGTTCGGCTGCCGGACCATTGTCGGCCTGTCGAATGTCTCCTTCGGGCTCCCCGAACGGCGCTGGATCAACGCGACGCTTCTGGCCATGGCCCAGCAGGCGGGTCTGACCATGGCCATCGCCAATCCGGCGATTCCGGAATTGATGGCGGTGAAACGGAGCGGCGACGTTTTGTTGGGACGGGACCCCCAGGCGGCGGCCTATATCGCCCACTTTGCCGAACAGGCGCCGGTGACTGGTGTTGCGTCGACAGAAAAAAAGCTAAACGCGCTGGAAAAACTGTCTCAGACCATCCTGGACGGCAATAAAGACGACATTCTCGACGTAATCCGGGAGAATCTGGAACAGGGCTATGCCCCCGGACGGCTGGTCGATGAGATCATGATCCCGGCCATCAACCGGGTGGGCGATTTGTACGAGCAGAAGCGCTGTTTTCTGCCCCAGCTTATGGCCAGCGCGGAAACGATGAAAAAAGGCATGGCGCACCTGGAGTCCATGCTCGCTCAGGAAGGGACCGCCAAGGCCAAGGCGGTGATCCTGATCGCGACGGTCAAGGGGGACATCCACGACATCGGCAAGAATATCGTGGCGCTGCTCCTTCGGAATCAGGGCTACAACGTGATCGACCTGGGAAAGGATGTGCCCGCCGAGACGATTGTCGCCGAGATGAAAGTACAACGGCCCGATGCAGTGGCTCTATCGGCCCTCATGACGACAACCATGGTCAACATGAAAGGGGTGATCGACTTGGCCCGGTCCGAGGGGGAAACCTGTCCCTTCATGGTCGGCGGCGCCGTTGTCACGGCTGCGTTTGCTCAATCCATCGGCGCCCACTATTCCAAGGACGGCGTCGAGGCGGCGAAGGTAGTCAAATCGCTTATAAAAAAATGATGTGATGAATCCGTAAAGGTCAGCCACGCCCTCCCCCTTGACGGGGGAGGGTCAGGGTGGGGGTGTCAAGATGGTTTACACCTGTCTGCTGCTTCCCCCTCCCCTTAATCCCCTCCCGCGAGGGGAGAGGAAATGTGGCTACTCGTTTCCTCCTTGATCCTTGATAAAGGTGAAAGTCACTTCTACGGAACCATCAACCATAAAAAATCACTAAGAACCCTTGTGGTTTATAAAAACGGAGGTACATCGTGACTGATCTGAAACTGCGTCTGATTGAAATCGTCCTGGAGAAGTCCTTCCAGTATCGGGACAATCCGCCCTTCACCCTGGCCTCGGGCAAGCAGAGCAACTACTACTTCAACTGCAAACCGACCACAATGGATCCGGAAGGTATGAACCTGATCGGGAAAGTCCTCTTCCGTATGCTGAAGGACGCCCCCATCACCGCCGCCGGCGGACTGACCCTCGGTGCCGATCCCATCGCCAACGCCCTGGCGGTGATCTCCTTCCAGGAAGGAAAACCCATCAAATCCTTCACCGTGCGCAAGGAAACCAAGGACCACGGCACCAAGAGCAAGATCGAAGGGACCCTGCAACCGGGTGAAAGAATTGTCGTTCTGGACGATGTCATCACCACGGGGGGTTCGACCATCACGGCCATCGAGGCGGTCCGGGAAGCGGGGCTCGTCATTGACCGGGTGGTCGCCTTCATCGACCGCGAGGAAGGGGGACGGGAGAACATCCTGAAGTACGTGGACCGGGTGGACGCCGTCCTGACCCGGACCGAGGTCATGGCCGTCTACCGTAAGCTCAACCCTGCGGGTCCGCAGGTGTAAGGCAACAGAACAACGTTCATGTGATTTCATCCCCTCCCCTTCAAGGGGAGGGTCAGGGTGGGGATGGGTTTCAAAAGAAAATCCCGTCATCAGACAACCCCACCCCCCTCCACACCTCAAAAACAGGTACAAACTTGTAACATCGTTTACAAAACAAACCGAGGATATCGTTTACATGTTTGATCCGGGGGAACGCCAGTCTTTCTGTGCTTTTACCAATTGCAGATATTGTCATGAATGCTCAACCCGCAGTTCGTTGACCCGGTGATGGGCACGGCGGATGGGCTCAGGAAAACGGTAGCCCCGGCAGCAGGAGAGGACTATCTCCGCCGCCCGCTCTTGTCCGATGCGATGTCCCGGTGAGACGAACAGAGGTTTGACGTTCCTCTTGCTGCGCAGGACCCTGCCGACCGGCTCTCCCTTATAAAAGAGATCCGAGCTCTCTCCTTTTTCCAGCCCGACCGGTGTAAATTCCCCGACCAGACGGCTTTTGGCACAACCGATGGTCGGGATGTCAAGGAAAAGGCCCATATGGGACGCAAGCCCAACCCCGCGGGGATGGGCGATCCCCTGACCGTCGAAGATGGCCGACTCCGGCGCCCGCGACAACCGTTCGAACGCCTTCAGGAGCGGCGGCGCCTCCCGAAAGGATAAAAGGCCCGGCACGTAGGGAAAACTCACACGCTCCATCCAGATCGCCTCTTCCAACACCTCCAGGCCGGGATAGGAAAAGAGGATCACCACGGCAAAGAACAAATCCGAATTTCTTGAATAGGAGATATCCGCCCCGGCGATCGTTTCGGGTGGTTGTCCGCCGGGTGTATCCGACAGGATCAAACTTGCCCGGAGATTTTTCTGAAGCGCGATCGCCTCATTGATGTCCAAATGCCAGTCATGGAGGTTATTGATTTTCATCGCCGTTTCTTTATCCTCCCTATGACTGTCTTTATCACAAGTTGACACGGGGGGGATTTCTTTTTCTCCTGTTTGCGGTTATACTGCCCCCACCTGAATTCCTGACAAGAGATTCTTCATGAAAAAGAAAACGGACAAACCGGTCGCATCTTCCCCGGAAATCACCGAACACCCTCATAATCGGAGCGGGGGAGGTAAATCAACGGCCAAAGCACCTGTCTTCCATGATGATCTCTACAAAACCCTGGCCGACAGCGCCCAAGTCGGCGTCTATATCCTGCAAGACAAGTGCTTCCGTTTTGTGAATCCCCATATCCAGGAATATGCCGGTTACACGGAAGAGGAAATGCTTAATATGGATCCGCCGTCGATCATTCATCCGGCGGACCGGAAAATGGCCCGGAAGAACGCCATCCGGATGTTGAAAGGTCAGCGTTTCTCTCCCTATGAATTCCGCATCCTGACAAAAGACGGACGTGTCAGATGGATTCTGGAAACGGTCAAGTCCATCCAGTACCAGGGGGAAAAAGCCGTTCTGGGCAATTCCATGAACACGACGGAACAGAAAGAGGCCCGAAGTCGTCTGGAGGAACTGGAGGCCCTGGAGTCCTCCATTTTAGATGCCATCCCTCATGCCGTGATCGGCCTTCACAATCGGGAATTCATCTTTGCCAACGACGCCGTGGAACAGGTTTTCGGCTGGCGGCCCGAAGAGCTGATCGGTAAAAATGTCCGACTTTTATACCGAAACGAAGAAGATTACGCCGAAATCGCCCGTCAATTCTACACGGCCCTGGAAACCCAACGCACCTACAGTACGGAATTTCCGGCCATGCGCAAGGACGGCCGGGAAATTCTCTGCATGATGCAGGCCTCCCGTATCGGGGAAATCCTTCGGGAGCGACGGATTGTCGTCACCTATGAAGACATCACGGAAAGGAAAAGGGGCCAGCAGGAACTGGAAACCTCCCGGGAGCAGCTCCGGAACCTGTCCCTTCATCTCCAGTCGATCCGGGAAGAGGAACGAACCCGTATCGCCCGGGAAATCCATGATGAACTGGGCCAGACCCTGACGGCTCTCAAGATGGATATCGCGTGGCTCGGCAGTCGCATCGCCGGTACCAACGCCGCCCTGCAGAAAAAGACCGATTACATGTCGGGTTTGATCGACAGCACCATCGAGACGGTCCACCGTATCTCCTCGGATCTGCGTCCGGGGCTGCTGGACGATCTCGGTCTGGTCGCCGCCATGGAATGGCAGACCCGGGACTTTCAACGCCGCTTCGGCCTCCCCTGCCGGGCCGAGTTGGCCATCGAGGACGAGGACATCGATCGACAGATGGCCACGGCCGTTTTCCGGATCCTGCAGGAGACCCTGACTAATGTCGTGCGTCACGCCGGCGCTTCGCAAGTCATCGTACGTCTGTTTGAAAAAAACGCCACTCTGGTACTCGAGGTAGCGGACGACGGCCGGGGCGTCACCCGTGCTCAGGTGGAAGATCCCCGTTCCTTCGGCCTGATCGGCATGCGTGAACGGGTCCACCCCTGGGGCGGTACCGTTGCCGTCGAAGGACAAGAAAATCAGGGCACCCGGGTAACAGTCACCGTCCCCCTTTAGGAAAGGATGATAAAGCCATGATCAGAATACTGGTCGTTGACGATCATGCCATCGTCAGAGAAGGATTGAAGCAGA
>CAYOYJ010000133.1:0-6516 GCA_964408155.1 uncultured Syntrophales bacterium | reverse complement strand
ACCCGCTGCAGGGCGACGAGGCTGCTTTTGCAATCATGGCCGGTTTTATGGACGGTCCGGTCGGCAAGAATGGGGGAGAAGGCGGCCCAAACCGTTTCCCGCCAGGCCTTTTCCGCAACGGGTTCTGGTTTGAACAGAGGGACATAAAAGGCCTGTCCCGGGTCAGGACAGACGGCGAAACCGGCGATTTCCGCCCGCATGGGCTCGGATGAAGTCAGGATAGCGTCCAGGGCGAAAGACGGGACTTGCCGAAGCTTGGTCAAAAGATCGAACAGCTCTGCCTCTGTTTGTATTGATCTGTAGTCGCCTTTCATGATCGCGGCTTCGCCTTTCAACTCCTGAACAAGGGATGAAAATTCGCATTCCTTGAACAGATCGAGCAGCGCCTGACGATTTGGTTCGCCGTAGCGCAATGCCTCCAGATCAATATTGAGTGGAACCTGCGTATCGATGGTGGCCAGATCGCGACTCATTCTGGCCTGGTCTGCGTACTGTAAAACGGCATCCCGGACCTTGGCATTATAGATTTTTGCCGGATTATTGAGAATGCCGTCGATGGTGTCGAACTGTTCGATCAGCCGGAGTGCGCCTTTTAGGCCGATACCGGGTACACCGGGAATATTGTCGGAGGCATCGCCCATCAGGCCGAGGATTTCCACGACCTTATGCGGATCGACACCGAAACGCTTGCGGACGGCTTCCACATCGTAGACGGCTTCCTTCATCGTATCGACCATGACCACATGCTCGCCGACCAGTTGCATGAGATCCTTGTCCCCTGAGACAACGACCACTTTCAGGTCTTCCCCGGCAAAGCGCCGGCTCAGGGTCCCGATGATGTCGTCGGCTTCAATCCCTTCCCGTTCCAGGACAGGGATGGAAAAGCCGCGGACGATGTTTTTTATGTACTCGATTTGTGGTCGCAGCGGTTCCGGCATGGGTTTTCGTGTTGCCTTGTATGCCTCGAAGGCTTCGTGGCGAAAGGTCGGCCCCTTCATGTCGAAAGCGACGGCGATGTAGGTGGGTTGCTGCTCCCGCAGAAGCTTCATGAGCATATTCGTGAAACCGTAGATGGCGTTTGTCGGAAACCCCTTGGAATTTGAAAGTTCCGGGATGGCGTAAAAGGCGCGATAAGCGTAGTTATTTCCGTCCACGAGGACCAGAGTGCGTTTTGTTTCCACGGGATTGCTCATAACTGAAAGCTCGCGTTGATCTTGAAGGTCCTGACGGCCGGCATGGAAATGACGTCAACCCCCGTTTCCCGTTCGATTTCAACCAGGGTTGCTTGCAGTACCTCCTGAGAGGAACAGATCAGAGTGAACCAGTAGTTATATTCGTGATTTCTCCGATAGTGGTGAGTCACGCCGGGAAGCGCATTGACGGTTTCCACAAAGAGAGCCACATGATTCTCCGGGACCTTTGCCGCGCAGAGACTGCTGACGAAACCCAGACGGTCCGGATTGAAAACCGCGCCGATTCTACGAATCAGGCCCTGTTGCTTGAGTGATTTGATCCGATTCAATATTTCCGCCTCCGTCCGTCCCAACTGTTCTCCCAGCTGGCGATAAGGTTCGGCGCTGACGGGAAAAGCGCTCTGGAGCCGATTGAGGAGGTTACGATCGAGATCGTCCATCTTCTACGCATCCTTTGTTTGGACTGCCGGCGTTTCATGAACTTTGTTGCCTTTCTCACATGGTTCATAGACGCACAGAGGCTCTTCGGCAAGATAATCGCCGGTCAATTCAAACGCCCGGGCCCGACATCCTCCGCAGACGCGGAGGAAGGGGCAGATGCCGCATTTGCCCTTGTAGCGGTTCAAATCGCGGAGGTCTTCGAACACCGGGGAATCGTTCCAAATTTCTGTGAACGGTTTGTCTGTGATCCGGCCGCAGTCGATTTCGAGGTAGCCGCAGGGTTGTACCTGTCCGGTGTGGGAAATAAAACAGAAGGAACTGCCGCCCAGGCAGCCCCGGGTTATGGCGTGCAGTGACGGCGCCTCGTTGTACTGACGCCGAGGTTGCGCCGTTCCTTCCTTGCCTTTTTGATGGACAATGCGGAAATAATGGGGTGCGCAAGTTGCCTTGAGTTGGATGGGGGAGACCCGACTTTGCCTGTGAAACCACTCCAGGGTCTTTTCGTAGGCTTCGGCGGAAATCGACTGATCGCCCAAATCCTTTCCCCGTCCGGTGGGAACCAGGAGGAAGATGTGGTGAGCCGCCGCACCCAATTCCACGGCCAGCATCAGCATGGATTCGATCTGATCCAGGTTCTGCCGGGTGATTGTCGTATTGATCTGGAAGGCCATGCCGCCGCGTTTCAGTAAGTCGATGCCGTTCATGGCTGCGTCGAAGGCGCCCGGAACGCCCCGGAAAACGTCGTGGCTTTCCCGGTTTCGACCGTCGATACTGACACTGACGCGTTGGATTCCGGCCTGAAGCATTTTCCCGACGATTTCCGGAGTCAGGAGTGTGCCGTTGGTTGCCAGAACCATCCGCATCCCCTTTTTTGTGCCGTGATCGGCAATTTCATAAATATCCTCCCGCAGCAGCGGTTCGCCTCCTGTCAGGATGATAATCGGCTGGCTGAAGGCGGCAATCTCATCGAGAAGTCGCAGGCTCCGTGCCGTATCCAGTTCTCCCGCATAAGGGCCAGATAGAGAAGAGGCCCGGCAGTGAACACAGGATAGATTGCATCGACGGGTTACCTCCCAGGCAACCATGCGCAGTGTTTTCGAAAGCAGGGAAAGTTCCTTGCGCGGCGGCATGATCAGGCCTTCCGCAGAAGCTTTGCCGCTTCTGCGGCAAAATAGGTGATGATGATATCCGCCCCCGCCCGCTTGATGGCGGTGAGGGATTCCATCATCGCCGCTTCGCCGTCGATCCACCCCATCTGCGCGGCAGCCTTGATCATGGCAAATTCGCCGCTTACGTTGTAGGCCGCAACGGGCAGATCAAATTCTTCCTTTGCCCGGCGGATGATATCCAGGTAGGGGAGGGCGGGTTTGACCATGAGGATGTCGGCCCCTTCGCTCACGTCAAGGGTCATCTCCCGGATCGCCTCGTCGCTGTTGGCGGGGTCCATCTGATAACTCTTCCGGTTACCGAACTGAGGTTTGCTTTCGGCGGCTTCCCGAAAGGGGCCGTAGAAGCTGGAAGCGTATTTGGCCGAGTAGGCCATGATCGGGAGCGTCTCGAAGCCGCTTTCGTCCAGGGCTTCCCGGATGGCGCCCACCTGTCCGTCCATCATGGCCGAAGGGGCGATCATGTCGGCGCCGGCCCGGGCGTGGGAAAGGGCCGTTTCCGCCAGCACCTCCAGGGTCGCATCGTTGTCGACGTCGCCCTTGTCGAGCATACCGCAGTGGCCGTGGCTGGTGTATTCGCAGAGACAGACATCCGTGACAACCAGCATATCCGGACATTTTTCCTTGATCCGCCGGACGGCCCGCTGAACGATACCGTCTTTGGCAAAGGCGCCTGAAGCGATTTCATCCTTTTTCTCTGGGATACCGAACAAAAGCACAGCGGGAATCCCCAGAGACTGCAGAGCCTGCACGTCTTTGATCGCATGATCCGCCGACTGCTGAAAATTCCCCGGCATGGAGGCCACAGGTTTTTTGACTTCCTTCCCCGGGACGATGAACAGGGGAGAGATGAACTCATTTACCGACAGGACGGTTTCCCGGATCAGACTTCGGAATCCTTCGTTTTTGCGCAGCCGCCTGGGCCGATATTCGGGGAATTGCATGGTTGCCTCCGGATGAAATATGCCCCGGTTGGATCAGAGGGGGCGATTTTTGGTAATCGTTCCTTAATCTTTGATGCCGATTTCCCGATCCGTGAGAAAACAGGCCGGATCGGGCGCCCAGGCATCGCCGGTTGCCGCTTCGGCCCGGGCCCGGAAATTGCCTCCACAGACGTCGAGCCAACGGCAGCGGGCACAGCGGCCCTTGACGAAACGTTTTTTGTCTTTCAACCGGGCCATCAGTTCATTGGACGTATCCGTCCAGATTTCACTGAAGGGCCGCCGCCGGACGTTACCGAAAGAGACATCCCGCCAGAACTGGTCGGCATGGACTTCGCCGTCCCAGCTTACACAGCCGATGCCGTGGCCGGAACTGTTGCCTTCGTTCATTTTCAATAATTCCAGCACTTCTGCGGCCCGATCCGGACTTTCCCGGAGAAGTCGCAGGTAAACGTAGGGCCCGTCGGCATGGTTATCGACGGTGAGGATTTCTTTCTCCAGCCCGCGGTCAAAGAGCAGCCGGGTCCGATCGAGGATGAGGTCAAGGACAGCCCGCGCCTCGGTGTGGTTCAGGTCCTCCTCAATGAGCTTCGAACCGCGGCCCGTATAGACCAGATGATAAAAGCAGGCGCGGGGAATGTTTTCCGCCTCGATCAGATCAAAGATTGCGGGGATATCGGCGGCATTGAGCCGATTGATGGTGAACCGGACGCCGACCTTGATGCCTTCTGCCAGACAGGTGCGGATGCCGGCCATGGCTTCGTCGAAGGAGCCGGGTACGCCGCGGAAACGGTCATGCGTTTCCCGGAGGCCGTCGAGACTCACGCCGACATAGGACAGACCGAATTGTTTGAATGTTTTGGCGAAATCGCCGTTAATCAGGGTGCCGTTGGTGGAGATCACGGCGCGAATGCCTCGATCGGTTGCATGCCGGACCAGCTCCGGTAGATCCGGCCGCATCAGAGGTTCTCCTCCGGAGAAGAGAATGACCGGGCAGGCAAATGCCGCCAGATCGTCGATGAGCGCCTTGCCCTCGGCAGTGGTTAATTCTCCCGGATAGACTTTGTTCTGGGACTGCGAATAACAGTGAACACATCGGAGATTACACCGCCGGGTCATGTTCCAGACGACCACGGGGCGCTTTACTGCAGCAAATTGAAGCAGGTGGGGAGGCAGGTGCTTGCCGTCCCGATGGTAGCGGAGGACATCGGACGGTTCCACCGCCCCGCAGTACAGTTTAGAAATGCCGATCATGACTTCAATCCTTTAACTAACACGCATTGAATGATCTTGCCGGGTGCAAGGCCCCATAGCACTCATTCTGATACCCTCTGGCTAAGTAGCATATTCCCCCGGGGGGTACAAATGATTCTTTCGGTATTGAGAAGAGCGGATTGATGGTTTTCGATAAAGCACCCGGAACACCTAAATTAATTATCCTAAAGCATTGACATCAGATTTCGTTTCCTTTATACATGTGCCATTTCCAGCGGATGCCAAGAGGAGGTTTTACGTGGCCCACAGAATTTTAGTTGTGGACGATGACGTTTCGGTCCGCGATTTGTTTCAGACCGCCTTTGTCGATGCGGGGTATGAAGTCGTGCTGGCCGAGGGCGGTGAAGAAGCCCTCGATATTCTACAGAAGCAGGACATCAACGTGATTTTTCTGGATTTGAAGCTGTTCGGCATGAACGGCATCGACCTGTGCCGTCAGATACGAAAATTCAAACCTGTTTCACTTATTTACGCGATGACGGGCTGGAGTGCACTTTATGAAATTGAAGAGTGCCGTGAAGCGGGGTTTGATGATTATTTCACCAAACCGGTTTCATTGGAAACGATTTTCAAGGCCGTCAATGATGCGTTTGAAAAGTTGAATCGCTGGCGGGTTCGGTCATTAATCACCTGATCCCGGCAATAGGAACCCAGGCGTCCTAATTCTAAAGATCTTTTACGTCCTTGCTGACCTTCAGGCGCCCGTCCTTGATCATGGAAACCTTGTTCGCCTCCAGCCAGGACCGGATCACGTCTTCCTGCTTGAACCGCAGAAGTCCCTGCTTGAGATTGTCCTTCCTCGCTTCATAATCCGCTGGATGGATGCTTTCCCTGGCGACAAAACGAATGATATAGGTGTTTCCTTCGACGATGAAGGGTTTTCCCGGATAAGGCGCATTGGGCGTCAGTTGCAGGAGCGTATCCGAAAGTTCTTGGGATGTTCCGATCCGGGGGATGGCTTCGCCGGGCAGAAAGAATCCCGTTTCTGAGATATTCAGGCCGCCGGCCGCGCAGACTTCCGACCAATTTTCGCCTTTTCCCAGACGATTCAGGATGGACACCGCTTTTTCCTCCGCCAAGCGCTGGGCTCTGACGGCGATAAAGATCGGTTTCAGCTTCGCCTCCACGTCTTTCAGGGCGGGCGTGTAGGCGGGTTTCTTCTCGACCAACTGGAAAACATAATACCCGTTTCCGTCGGACATGACCGGAGCGAGTTCGTTTTTCTGGAGATCCAGCAGTTTTTTTGTAAAATCGGTAATGTTTTTAAATGCCTGCGGGGGTTGATTCAAGGGGAAATAATCCGTCGTATGGACTGTATAGTGGTTCTGGGCGGCGAACTGCGGGAAGTTTTCCTCCTGGTAAATCGTGTCGTGGGCGTCCTTGGCCTTTTTTGCGGCCGTTTGCATGCCCTTGATCTGTTTCAGTTCAGCGATGGCCATGGCTTTCATGCGGCGTCGTTTAGTTTGGCGTTGCTCTTTTGCCAGTTGTCCTTCTTCTGAT
>CAYOYJ010000132.1:0-6517 GCA_964408155.1 uncultured Syntrophales bacterium | reverse complement strand
GTTTACTGGTCGGAATCAGGCGAGAGGTTTCTGGGTTCTCGGAAAGGGTTTACTGACAAGGCAATTGCCGCCCTGCAGAACTTTTGCCGGGAAAGATCTTTTGATATCTCCTGGTATTCCGGAATCGATCGCAATAAAAACAGCACATTCCATGGTCTACCGGCCACGGATTTGACCGATCTGCACAACCGCCGGAAGGAACAAACGGATGCTCTCCGGCATGCGGCGCTGAATCTGTTTCAGACCCCGCATACCGTTTCGTCCGCCTCCGCCTTTAATCTGGAACCGGCGACTCTGGACCGGCCTTTTTTTCACGAAGTTGTCCCTGTTCGTGCGATACCGACACTGCTGAAAGCCCGGGACGGCATTCCCCGGGTTGAAATCGGTCGACTCATCAATCCGGCAACGCTCTTTTTTGCAAGCATCATGGGTGTGTGCGTCATTTTACTTCCGTTGATCCGCAAAAGAGAAGCCGCAGGGCTCCATTCACGGCTCCGGATGGCCGTTTATTTCGCCTGTCTGGGTCTGGGTATGGTTTTCATCACCAGGGTGCTATCCGAACGGTGTGCGTTTTTCCTCAACGACACGGCTACCGCCGTGACCGTCATCGTGTGCGCCATGCTCTTTTTTTCCGGTTGCGGAAGCTGCCGTGCCTCGAAGCTCGATCCTTTTTCCGACCGGGGTATCAAATGGTCTATCGTCCGGATCATTACCTGTCTGGTTTTGTATGTCTTTCTCCTGATTCCGGTTCTGTCGGTCCTGCTTCCCCTGGCCGGCCTGATCAAGGTGGTAACCATGCTGATCGTTACGGCCCCCGTCGCGTTCATTGCCGGGATGCCTTTCCCCCTGGGGATTGCCTGTCTGAATGACCGGGCCGGTTTTTTTCTGCCCTGGGCCCTGGGCGTTTATGTGATTTTCGGCGTCATCGCCATTCCCCTGGGTCAGCTCCTGGCCGTTGCGTGGGGTTTGCATGTCCTTTTGTTTATCTCTGTTTTTCTGTATTTCATCGCCCTTTGGGCCTATCCCGCGATGGCGCCGGGCACGGCGGGAAAAGGGTGTGCAGTCTAAAAAATCCTTTGTTGCACAACAGTCGATGTGTTAATTTAAGCGGGATCACGGGCTGCCGATTTTCGCAATCGGCAGCCCATCACCGGGAGCCGTTTTACGGGAAAGCGAATCAGATACGACGGATATGCACACATGACCGGATACCATAAACAAAAGCAAAAGCAGCCGGAGCTGGAACAATCCGGTTTGAGTCGGCGCGCGATGCTGAAAGGGGTTCTCGGATCAGGTTTGTTGACGGCGGCGGGATCCCTATTGATTTCTTCCGAGGCCGGGGCGGCCGGTTCGACCCGGGAAAAAGCTGCGCACTGGGATGAAATATGGGATATCGTTGTTGTGGGGTCCGGCTTTGCGGGTCTTGCGGCTGCTGCAGAAGCGGCGGACCGTGGGGCCAAGGTTGTCGTCCTGGAGAAGATGTCCGGGTACGGGGGCAATTCCGTGATCAGTCATGGCGAGTACGCCGCCTGGGATGACGTCTATCATCTGCGGGAAAAGCTCGGACTGGGCATGGACAGCGCAGCCCTCCATGAGGAGGACACCCTCCGGGGGGGTAATTTCTACGGCCATCCGGAGTTGATTCGTCTGCTTGTGAAGCAGGCCCCGTCGGCATTGAAATGGCTGATCGACAAAGGGGGGGCAAAGATCAGGGAAAATGTTTTGCCTTCGCCGGGCCACTCCGCGCCCCGGATCCATACCGGAATCGGCGGTTCGGGGGCACTGTTCGCGGCGGCGCTGAAAAAGATGGCCGAACAGAACGGCGCGACCGTTCGCACCAATGAGAAGGTCACGCGCATCTGGCGCAGCAGCTTCTCTTCTCCCGTCACCGGAGTGGAGGTGCAGCGGGGGAAAAAACGGGTCAATATTGCGGTTCGGCAGGCCCTCATTCTGGCCAGCGGCGGTTTTGGGCGTGATCTGGCGATGCGCCAGGCTTACAATCCGGCCGTGGGGCCGGAATACCATTCCACGAACCATCCCGGCGCGACCGGAGAGATGATCCTCTTGGCGCGCACAATAGGCGCCGATGTGACGCAGATGAACTTTATCCAGATTTTTCCCTTTGCCGATCCGGTGACCGGAAAATTCGACGTCCCGTCGGTTTTTGCTCTCCGGGGACCGGTTGCGGGGATGATCTACGTCGATCCGGCGGGTCGGCGTTTTGTGAACGAGCTGGCCGACGGAAACTCCTGCGCCCGCGCGCAGATCAGGGTCGGGAGAGATCAGAAACTGACCTATGCCCTGTTTAATCAGACGATGATTTCCCGGATGGGAACCCAGGACGAGGTAGAGACGGGCCTGAACGCCGGGCGATTCGCCCGGGGAGAAACCCTGACGGAACTGGCACAGTTCCTTCAAATGATCCCGGAAGTATTGACGCGAACTGTTTCCGCACACAACCGATTCATCCGTGAAGGCCGTGATCTGGAGTTTGGTAAGGAAAATCCGGTGCAGATGATGCCCATGGAAGCGGGTCCTTTTTACGCCCTGCCCCAATGGCCGGCCGTGCACCATACCCTGGGCGGGCTGCGGATAAATACCCGTGCGCAAGTCATGGATATCTGGGGGAATTCAATTCCTCATCTGTATGCTGCGGGGGAGGTCACAGGGGGTATCCACGGCGAAAAAAGGCTGCCCGGGAACAGCATTCCCGAATGCCTGATCTTCGGCCGCATTGCCGGGACGAATGCGGCGGAAGAAAAGCTGCCGGCTTAACCGGGAGTAGCTTTGTTGAAGCTAAGATCTGAATATAATTAATCATTTAAGTGTTGTTTTGCCGGCCAGGTGGTTGATTGATTGTCGGTTCGGACAAGCTGCCGAGGAGGTGAGGCGATGATCCTCAGACGATTTTCTCCCGTCCTGATGTTTACGGTTGCATGCTTTGCGCTGGTCGGATTGGGTCCCGCGGAGGTTCTGTCCCGGGAGCATCGGCCGGTCTGGCTTTTCAACGAACAGGGGGACCGGATCACCCCGAACCAGAATGCCGTCGATCCCTACAGCCCGAGAAAAACATGCGGGATCTGCCATGATTACACAGCAATTACAAAAGGTTACCACTTTCAGCAGGGGTTCGACGACATGCGGGAAGGGTACGATTCCCGGCGGCCCTGGATTTTCTCACCCGGCATGTTCGGCAGTTATTTTCCCTTCGCCGGCCCGGCCCGGCTCGCGGCGAAAAACAACAGCCACATCCGGCAGATTGATCTGACCACCTATGACTGGATCGGCGGTTACGGGAAAAAGGCTGCGAACGGCCGAGACCTGTCCCGCGCCTGCGGCGCCTGCCATCCCGGCGGCGGTCCCCTGGAGTACGGCCGCAATCCACAGGGGCGTCCCGACTGGACATTCAATCTCATTTCCGGCGAAAAGGCGAGCCGGAAGCCTCTGGACGGAGATTATGCTTCTTTGCTGGCGCCGGACGGCAGGAGCCATTTCCGGGAAAGCGGCGTGATCGAAGCCGATTGCCTGATCTGTCATGGTCCGGCCTACCGTTTCGATGCGCGGACCGAGCAACTCAACCGCCGCAACTACCGCTGGGCGGCCACCGCCGGCGCCGGATTGGGGACGGTAACCGGTGCGATTTTCACCTACCGCGATCCCGCCGCCGGTCCGGGAAACCCCCGTTATCACGAAGGAACCTGGAATTTCAGCAGGCGCCCCATCGTCCAGTATGCCTGGCGGGACCGCCGGGTCTTCACGCCGGAAGGGCGGCTCCGCGGCGAGCGGATCAGTCGCAACATTGCCTCGCGGAATTGCCTGCCCTGTCATGCTCCGGCCGAAGCGGTCAATAACGGCCATATTCACCATGCGTCGTTCGACGCGCACATCGCCAAGGGGTTGCGCTGCACGGATTGTCATCCCCTGACGGGGAAAACGCCAGGCGAACGCTTGCACCACCAGATCGCCAAGGGCAAGTCGGAACATATTCACGTCCGGGACGATCTGGATGGAAACGGGATGAAAACCTGTGTTGACTGTCATCTGAAAAGCAAGTACCGGCCTGTCCGACGAGGTCTGCCCGGGCAGGCGACCCATCCGGGGGAAACGCATGCCAAGCGTTTTCCCAGGGGGTCGTCTCATTTTTACCTGATCTCGTGTACCGGTTGCCATGCCGCCGGACGTCCGGCCCGAGCCATGGCGCTTCTTGATTTAAGCACGGGAACGGCGCAGGGTTATACGGCCGATGACCTGGCCCTGGCCTTCCTTCCGACGATTTATGAACAGCCGGCAAAAACACCCTGGATTCCCTGGATAACACGAATAAAACAGGGCAAGGGGGAAAAGGAATGCTATACGGCCCATGTGCCGAAAGGCCTGCAGTTGTTTGGGGAAGAACAGAAAAATGGAGAGATTCGCCCGATTCCGCTGCGTTATGTGCGAGAGGCGGCCAACTCTTTGGCGGGTCTCACCACAAAAACAGTGAAGGGCGGCGACGGGACCGACCGGAAGGTCGCCTCCGTGCTATCCGATGCGGATATTCGACGTATGATCGGCGCCTTGACCCGGCAGGGTTTTGTCGGCGTCGTTTACCTTTCCGATCGGGTTTATCGCTTGAAAGGGGACAGTCTGAGCGCCGGAGCCTTGCCTGCCGCGTGGGATACCTTTCTGATTCCCCACGGGGTTTCGCCCCTGAAACGGCAATGGACCCTGGGAGCCAAAGGCTGTGATGCGTGCCATGACGACAGTGCGCCGTTTTTTACGAAAAACGTGATTCGCAACATGCGGGGTTTTCTCCGGGATGACTATCCGGTATTCCGGGTGCCGAACAGTGTGCCCCAGATGACGGACTGGGGGTTGGAGGACGTACCTGCCAATTGATGGACAAGAATAAGGAGTGACCGGATCATGATTAAATCGCCCTCCATGATGGTTCTCTTATGTACTATGCTGATTTTCCTGGGTTGTTCCCGTGCAGACACGCCCGGATCCCAGACCCCAAGTCTTACCGTCTCCGAGTTATCGAAACAGCTCCGGGGTAGAAACCCACCCCGGATCATCTATGCGGGGAGTCTGCTCCAATGGCGAGACGCGCACCTTCCGGTTTCCCGTTGCATTCCCTGTGATGCGAGCGAGGCGATTGCGGCCTCTTTGCCGCGGGATCCGCACACGCCGCTTGTGCTTTACGGCAACCGGACGCTTCAGGAAGAAAACTGCCCCCTGATTTCCCGGTTGGCCCGGGCGGGAAAAGCGCCCCTGTTTATTTTATCGGGAGGTCTGGCGGCGTGGAAGAAAAACGGCCTGACCACGGCATCCGTGGAGCGGATTCCCCGCCTGGCCATACCCGCTGTTTCAGCGGCTGAATGGGAAAATGATCATCCAGGCGGACCGAACCCCCTCCTTCTTGATATTCGGCCCACGACACCCTCTGTCACCGCACCGATCCCCGACGCCTTGAACATTCCCTTGTCTCAACTGCACGAACGTTACGGGGAGATTCCCCTGAATCGATCGGTGGTGGTTGTCGATATCGCCGACGGCGAAACCCTTCTGGCCGCAAGCTTTCTGCTTCGCAAGGGGGTATCCGTCATCGCGAGAATTGAAGGTGGAATCGCGTCTCTGAATAGAGACAGAGTGAAGGGAGGAAAGGGGCAATGAAAGGAATCCCGCCGAAAATACGGATGATTTTGTTCTGGGTCTTTTTCCTGACGATTGCAATTTCCGGATCCGCCTCGGCTGCAATAGACTGCCAGAGCTGTCACCGGGATGAACCCTTCGGAAAAACCTTTGCCCAATCCGTCCATGGCGTCAACGGATGCACCAGTTGCCACCAGGGAATCACGTCCCTGGAGCGGCACATGGCGGGCGACGAAAAGCCCCGTTTGCTCGCCTGCGCGAGCTGTCACGGTGAAGTGGCCGCACGGTACGATAAAAGCTATCACCATGTTTATCAGCATATCGCCTGTCAGGACTGCCACCGGCCGATTCACGGCCTCAGAAAGATGGGAGGGGACAAGCGGGTCACGGCGGTTAAGACCTGCACAGGCTGTCACGCGGCGCGACAATATGCCGACCCGGGACATACGGGCAAGTTACTCAAGGGCAATCTGGACGCAGCTTCCTGCATCGACTGCCATGGCGTCCACAATCTGCCGGCCTATGGTCCCGCCTCTGCAAAGGATAAAGCGGCGCAGCGGATCGAAGCGACCGAAAAATGCCGAACCTGCCACAGCAATCCGATTCTGGCGAAACGTAATAATCTGTCGTCAACCGTCATCGAACACTACGGAGAAACCTATCACGGCAAGGTTTATCAGGTCGGCTACCCGGACCTCGTGGCGGGCTGTGTCGATTGCCATACGGGGCACAACATCCTGCCGCCGGAGGATGCCCGTTCTTCCCTGTACCCGGACAACCTGGCCAAACGTTGCGCCGGCTGTCATCAGGGATTTCACCCACGATTTGCCCGGTATGTCGCGCACCCGGATTACAGTAGATCCGGTCCGTACCCGGTTCTCTT
>CAYOYJ010000131.1:0-6538 GCA_964408155.1 uncultured Syntrophales bacterium | reverse complement strand
GAGGAATTTCCGGGCCTCTTCCGCCGTGGTGATGTTTCTGCCGACCAGGATCTGGGAGAGCAAGGGATGCAGGCCCAGCTGCCGGATGAGGAGGCTTTGTTCCTCGCCGTGATTCTCTAAAATTCGCCACTGTGTCAACGGCAATTTTGAGTGAGCCTTTGTTTGTTTTTTAGTTTCCATAATTTACTGATGCCCGCATATTTCAGATTCGTTATCATAACGATGTATCGCCCGATGTCAAGAAGAGTTTCCGCAATCGGATGTTTTTCTGCAGATTCAAGATATAATAATGGTCAAACGTCTAATGTTTGTCATGATATTCAGGATATAACGTTTGAATGGAGGAATTAGAATCATCGAGTCCCCTGTGCATATCGTTTCCGGTGCATTTGGTATACGGATAAAAGGGCCAGGGTGGCGGAAATGATCATCGCCCCCAAGGCGATGGGGCGGGTGAAGAAGATGGCGAAACTGCCCCCGGACATCAAGAGTGACCGACGCAGATTGACTTCAAACAGGGGGGCGAGGACAAAGGCCAGGATCAGCGGGGCGCCTTCATAGCCGAATTTCCTAAACAAATAAGCGGCCGCGCCGGAGAAAACCATGACGTACACATCGAAGACACTGTTGTTGATGCCGTATGCTCCGATAACACAGAATAGTAAAATCAGGGGATAGAGAATTCGTCCGGGTACTCTAAGTACCAAAACCCACAGCGGAATCAGGGGGAGATTCAGAATCAGCAGCATGACATTACCCACATACATGCTGCAGATAATACCCCAGAACATGTCCGGGTTCTCTTTCAGCATAAGCGGGCCCGGTGTGACGCCGTGGATCAGAAAAGCTCCGAAAAGCACGGCCAGGACCACGTTGGGCGGGATGCCGAGGGTCATGAGTGGAATGAAGGAAGTCGATGCGGCGGCGTTGTTGGCCGCTTCCGGCGACGCCACCCCTTCGATGGCCCCTTTCCCAAGCCGATCCGGGTTTTGGGCGATCCGCTTTTCCAGCCCGTAGGCGATAAAGGTCGAAAGCACGGGTCCCCCACCCGGCAGGATCCCCATGAAGAAACCAACCAGGGTGCCACGGAGCATGGCCCACCGGGCGCGGACCCAATCCCACCGGGAGGGAATGAGGGTCCGGATTTTGACCCGGATGTGTTCTCCATTGTGAAGTGTTTCCAGATTGGTGAACACTTCGGCGACGCCGAATAGGCCCATGGCCAAGGGGGCGACCCCGATGCCTTCGAACAGGTTCAATATGCCGAAAGTCATCCTCTGTTCGGAGGTGATGGGGTCCAGGCCGACCTGACTCAGGATCAGGCCGGCGCATGCCATGATACCCGCCTTGAGCAGCGAACCCCGTGTCAAATAGATGATGAAAGTGAAGCCGACCAGAATGATTGCAAAATATTCCGGCGGTCCGAATTCCAGGGCGATGTTTGCCAGGGGGGTGGCGATCAGTTGCAGACCGATCAACCCCACGGTACCGGCCAGGAAAGAGCCGATGGCGGCGATGCCCAGGGCCGGACCGGCGCGTCCCTGACGGGCCATCTGGTAACCGTCCAGACAGGTGACGACCGAGGCGGCTTCTCCCGGTACATTTACCAGGATAGAGGCGGTGGACCCACCGTACATGACGCCGTAATAAACCCCTGCCAGCATGACAATGGCCCCTGTGGGCGACATTTGGAAGGTGATGGGCAGGAGAATGGAGATGGCGCCGACCGGTCCGATACCCGGAAGGACGCCGACCAGGGTGCCCAAAAAACAGCCGATAAAGATGAAAAAGAGTTGATCCGGATGAAAGACGACGGAAAAACCATTAATCAAGCCAGTAAAATTGTTAATGATAATGTCCATGTAAGGATATCAGAAGCCGAAGATGCCCCGGGGCAGAGGCATCTTCAGAAACCAGTCAAACAAAACGAAAGTCAATAAGGAGGCGAGCAATGCAGCGGGAACGGCCAGCGGGAGTTTTATCTTCCCGACCGAAAACAGGACAACCATCAGACTGAAAGTAGCAGCAATATAACCCAGTATCGGCAACACCACACCATAGAGGACAAGGGCCGATACGGCCGCAAGCGGGATGGACCCGTTCCTGCCTTGCCATAGATCGATCAGGCGGGCGGTTTTTCCCTTGCTGTGCCAACCGGACCAAAGCAGGGCACCGCTCAACCCGGCCAGCAGAAAAGCAGCCCCAAAAGCCAGAAATCCGGGCCCGGGGTTATCGTAAGGTCCAAAACCGAGATGCAGGGAGGCAAATAGAACAGCAATGGCCACACAAAGCCAGAAGCTGCCGCTGATGATTGCGTTCCTATCCATTTTTCCCGCTGTGTATCGTGGTAAAAATCAGTGCTGTAACCATTACTCCGGCTGTGTCGCCGCTTCCTTGATCAGGCCCGATCCGACCAGGTGGCGGTTGATCACGCCCCAGTTCACTTTCAGGAATTTTTCAAAATCTTTTCCGCTGTAGTAAACCGGAACCAGATCCATCTTACCGATGGTTTCCAGGTACTGTTTATCCTTGATCGCCTGCTTGAAGGCCTTTTCCAGCTTTTTGGCCAGATCGGGGGGCAGTTCAGCCGGGGCGACGATGCCATACACCGCGTCGGTCACGAAATCATAACCGGCTTCCTTCATGGTGGGTACCTTGGGGAAGGTGGGAGATCGCTCCTCACCCATGGTCGCAAGCAGACGCAACTGACCGGCCTTCACCGCAGGAACGAATTCCGAGGTCAGGGAGGCGAATTCCACATGGCCTCCCAGAAGGGCCGTCATGGCTTCGTTGCTTCCCTTGTAGGGCACATGGATCATCTGGACTTTGGAGCGGACCGCGATTTCTTCCACGGCGGCATGGGTGGTGCTGCCTACACCTGTGGTGGCGTACTTGATTTTGCCGGGATTTTTCCGGGCGTCATCGGCGAGGTCCTTCAGGGTTTTCCAGGGGGCGTCGCTTTTGACGGCAATGCCCAGTTGAGGCGTCGTATAGCCGATGATGGATTTGAAGCTTTTCAGGGGTTTGAAGGGTACCTGCTGCATCTGGGAGACGCGGATCAAAACCGAGCTGGGGGTGGCGCACAGGGTATAACCGTCAGGTTTTTGCGAAAGCAGGGCGGCCAGCGCAACAGCGCCGGTTCCGCCGGTTTTGTTTTCGATGACCACCGGCTGCCCCAGGATTTTTTCCACGGACGCCGCCAGGGCGCGTGCACTCAGGTCAAGGGAACCACCGGGGGCGAATCCCACCAGAAGCGTAATCGGCCGTTCAGGATATGCGGCGTAAACCGGGCCGGACACAAAGATAAAACTTGCCGCGAGTAAAACAAATGCCGCCGCCAAAACTAACATTCTGTTTTTATTCATATTCATCCTCCTCATCATGATTTCCAGCATATGAAGCTGAATCATAGCTTCTTATATCCTTTCCATTAAATGCTCAAGAAAGTGAACTCCCCTTTAAGGTAAGGGTTGCAAGAAAGATAGGTGTCATTCCAGGCAAGCATCGCGCGATCCGGAATCCATTTCCAGTACGAGACGTCCTGCGAATGGGTCCCGGGATCAGAGCCTGCCCTGAACTTGATTCAGGGTCCGGGACGACAAATAACCTCCTGGCGTATGTGTGAAGGAACCCGGAGCGATGATTCCCGTGGTCATTATCGGGTATAAAAATCATAGTCCGAGATTTTTCGCGATGACCACTTTCATGATTTCGTTGGTTCCCCCCAGGATCCGGTTCACCCGAATATCCCGCCAGGCACGGGCAATCGGGTACTCCTCGCAGTAACCGTAGCCGCCGAACAACTGCAAGCACCGGTCGGCCACGCGAAAAGCCATTTCCGTCGTCCAGTACTTGGCCATGGACACATCGGTCACGATATTTTCGCCCGCCACGTGCTCCATGATCAGCTTATCCACATGATTCCGCCCCAGTTTGATTTCTGTCGCCATTTCGGCGATCTCGAACTGGGTGTTCTGATACCGGGCCACCGGTTTCCCAAAAACTTCCCGGTTTTTAACGTAGGCGATCGTTTCCTTCAGCATGAACTCTGCAGCGGCGACTGCCCAGATCGCAATGACCAGGCGTTCCGGCTGCAGATGGCTCATCATTTTCTTGAAGCCCGTGCCCTTTTCTCCCAGCCGGTTTTCCAGGGGCACCCGGCAATCGGAGAAGAAGAGCTCCGCTGTGTCCTGGGCGTGCCAGCCGACCTTTTTCAATTGGCGACCTTTATCAAATCCAGGTGTTTCCGCCTCGATCAGGTACAAATCGATGGCGCGATGGGGATCGGGTTCCGCCGGATCACGGGCGGCCAAGACGATCAGGTCGCAGTTGACGCCGTTACTGATGAAGGTCTTTTGTCCGTTGATGACGAATTCATCAGCCTGCTGTACCGCAGTGGTCCGAATTGCAGCCAGGTCAGTCCCTGTGTTGGGTTCGGACATGCCGATGGCCGTGATGAGTTCGCCTGAAACACACCGGGGCAGGTATTTCCGCTTCTGTTCTTCCGTTGCATAATCGAGGAGATACGGTGTGACCACGTCGCTGTGGAGGCGGATGCCCAGACCCGAAAAATTGCAATTCGCCAGTTCCTCGATGATGATGACCGCATGGAGAAAATCCGCACCGGAACCACCATACTGTTCGGGAATGGCGGTACAGAGAAAACCCGCCCGGCCCATCCTGGTCCAGACGTGTCGGGGCACAATGCCTGCATCCTCCCAGGCCTCGATATGCGGGACGATTTCCTGTTTCAGGAATTTCCGGAAACTGTCACGGAAAATCGTGTGTTCTTCCTTATAAGGAATCAGGTCCATTTTAGGGTTCCTCGGCCGTGAAGTGTTTTTGCAATTCCTTCTTCAGTATCTTTCCGGTGGCGTTCCGGGGGAAATCGTCCAGAAAGAAGACCCGCTTGGGGATCTTGAAATGGGCGATCTGACCTTGCAGGGCGTTGATCAGTTCTTCTTCCGTGATGGACTGGCCTTCCTTGAAGGTAACGAAGGCCGCCACAACCTCGCCCCGCTTGGCCGGGTCCGGCATCGCCACGGCTGCGGCCTCTTTCACTTGGGGAAGAGCCAGAACAACCCGTTCCACCTCCGCCGGGTAGATGTTTTCACCGGAACTTATGATCAGTTCCTGTTTCCGTCCGATGATGTAAACGAAACCATCCTCGTCCCTCCGTCCCATATCACTGGTATGAAACCAGCCTCCGGTCATGGCTTGAGCCGTTTCGGCGGATTTGTTCCAGTAGCCTAAAAAAACGTTGGGTCCGCGGACAATAATTTCTCCCGGTTCGCCGGGGGGAACGTCCCGGCCATCGTTGTCCACGATGCGCAAATCGATATGAAAGACTTCCTTGCCGACCGAACCCGCTTTGGAGATGGAATCTTCAAGATCAAGGGAAGTCAACCGGCCTGTTTCCGTAAGGCCGTAGCCCTGAACGAAGCCGATACCTTTTTCATCCTGGTACTTGCGTATCACTTCAATGGGGATCGGCGCGCCGCCGGAGATAAAGTAATGTACATGCGAAAAATCCGCCTTGTCCCATTCGTCGGATTTGGCCATGAGCTGAAACATGACGGGGACGGCGAACATGTAGTTGATCCTTTCCCGCACGATGAGCTTGATCACTTCCGAGGCGTTGTAAAAACTCTTCAAAATCAGAGAACCGCCGGCGTAGATCACCGGTGTCGCCGAGGCGGCCAGGGCGCCGATATGAAAAAGGGGTGCGACAACCAGTGATTTGAAGGTCTTATCCATGCCGTAACCCACCAGGGAGTGAATCGCCCCGAAGAGGATGTTGCCATGGGAAAGCATGGCGCCCTTGGGGTCACCGGTCGTACCGGAAGTGTACATGATGAACAGGGGATCATTCAGTGAAACTTCATCAGCCGTGGCCGGTTCATCTTCCGGAAGGGGCGCAATCAGGTCCGACACTGTCGGATCATCCGGCAGATATTGACCGCCGTGTCGAAAAAAGCGGTTGAGAGGCAGACCGGCCGCCTTAATGGCTGAAATTTTCTCTGCAAAATCAGAAGTATAGATCAGAGTTCCCGGAGCACTGTCCTGAACGATATAAATCAGCTCCGGCGCCGCCAGGCGGAAATTCAGGGGAACCATGATCACGCCTGTTTTGGCGCAGGCGAAAAAGATCTCCAGAAACTCGCTGGAATTCGTCATGAGTACTGCAATGCGGTCCCCCCTGGCCAAGCCCAACTGCTGCAGGGCATGGGCCATGCGATTGACCCGCCGGTTAAAGGTCCGGTTGTTAAATTCCCTCCCGTCCTCCTCTCTCAGAAACGGCCGCTCGGGATAAAGTTGCGCCCGCTTGGAAATCCACTCCCCGATATTCACACCCATCCTCCTGTAATCACAAAGCTATTTCTATCGTTATTCCGGTGAAGAGACTGTGTCACAATGTCGTCCTGAGGCACCGGCCGAAGGATCTATTTCTCTCAACACACCGTGATTATTAGATTCTTCGCTTCGAGACTGTGTCGTAATTAAGCCATATAGAGTTCTTTGACAAGTGAATATTGGA
>CAYOYJ010000130.1:0-6543 GCA_964408155.1 uncultured Syntrophales bacterium | reverse complement strand
AGATTACGTTTTAATTTGTCCTGGAACATCTTATCATCCAGCAGGTCGGAGACCTTGATGCCCATGCGCGACACCTTGTCTTCATAAGCCGGGCCGATTCCTCTGCCGGTTGTTCCGATCTTTCGTCCCCTTGTATGGGCCTCCTTGGCCAGATCGATCCGCTTATGATAAGGCATGATCACATGGGCGTTTTCGCTTAAATAAAGCTTTGTGTCAGAGGGGAACAGTCCCCTCTGACGCAGCCCTTCAATTTCTTCAATCAAAACGCCGGGATCCACCACAACGCCGTTGCCGATAATGCAGGTTTTATGATTGTGCAATATCCCGGAAGGAATGATGTGGAGAATCGTCTGCTCTCCCTTGACGACCAGAGTGTGCCCGGCATTGTTACCGCCCTGAAATCGGGCGATGACGTCCGCGTGTTCCGCGTAAAGATCGACGACCTTACCCTTCCCCTCATCACCCCACTGCGTTCCTATGACAACCACATTCGCCATGATGACTCTCCCGTTCCGACGACTACATTTCCAGATAGGTCACCGCAATCACATGGGGTAAGCTACGGAGTTTCGTCAATATTTCCTCACTGACCGTACTGTCGGTACTCAAGACGACGAGCGCCTGCTGATCGACCAGTTCGCGGCTTAGGTGCAGCCGCGCAATGTTGATATTATTCTGTCCGAGAATGGTTCCGATATTGCCTACCACACCGGGCTTGTCCTGATTGGAAAGGACCAGCATGTGGCCTTCCGGAATGACATCCAGGGTGAACTTATTCACCCGAACGATACGCAGATCTTTCCGTCCGAAGATGGTGCCGGCGGTGAAACTCGTTTCGGTCGCCGTCTTCAACTTCAAAGTGATCAGTGTCGCATAATCCTCGATCTTGCTGCTCTTGGATTCAACCACACGGATGCCACGCTCTTTTGCGATGATCGGTGCGTTGATATCATTGACGTCTTCGTTCAGAATGGGCTTCAAAAGACCCTTCAACAGCGATATGGTAATCGGCGCCACGTCGTAATTCGTGATTTCTCCGCTGTATTCAATATCGACTTGGTGGATCGCCCCCGTCACCATCTGCGCCTGGAACTTACCCAACTGCTCGCCCAGGGAGATGTAGGGGCCCAGGACAGACATGAGTTCGGCACTGACCGAGGGAAAATTGAACGCATTGCGGATTTCTCCCTTGATCAGATAATCAACCATCTGCTCGGCCACTGCAATCGCCACGCTGACCTGCGCTTCGTCCGTCGAGGCGCCCAAATGCGGTGTGGCAATGACCTGATCCAGAGCTATCAACTCCTGATTCTTAGTCGGTTCTTCCTCGAAAACATCGAGAGCAGCCCCGGCAACCTTGCCGGAAACGATCGCATCATAAAGGTCTTTTTCGCTGACGATCCCGCCGCGGGCGCAGTTTATGATGAAAACGCCTTTTTTCATCTTCGCAAAGGCCTCGGCGTTGATCATATATTTCGTTTCCTTGGTCATGGGACTGTGGATGGAAATAAAATCCGACTTCTCCAGCAGTTCATCCAGCGGCACCAGACTGATTCCCGCCTCAGCCGCCGCCTCGGGGGAAATGAAGGGATCATAGGCCAGGACGTTCATCTTCAGCCCCTGAGCCCGGTCGGCCACCACGCCGCCGATCCGGCCGATCCCAACGATACCCAGGGTCTTGTTGCAGAGTTCATTGCCCATGAATTTGTTCTTTTCCCACTTTCCGGCTTTCATGGTTGCCGTTGCCTGGGGAATTTTTCGCGCCATGGACATCATCATGGACAGGGCGTGCTCCGCCGTGGTGATGGTGTTCCCGCCGGGGGTATTCATGACGACGATCCCCCGCTTACTCGCCTCGTTGATGTCCACATTGTCGAGACCCGCGCCGGCCCGACCGATCACCTTCAAATTCGAGGCACACTCCAGGATTTCTTTCGTTACCTTTGTTGCACTGCGGACGGCCAAACCATCGTATTCCTTAATGACCCCCTTGAGCTCGTCCGGGGTCAGATTGGTAATGACATCGACTTCGATGCCTTCCGCTCTTTTGAATACCTCGACAGCCTCATTGGACATGCTGTCACTGATCAGTACCTTTTTCATGATTATATTCCTCCCATTGTGAATGCAGGCTGTTTTGTGGTTATAACGCTGCAACCTTTTCCCGGAAAATCTTTTCCATTTCCGCCAGAGCGACCTTCAAATCTTCGGGTTCGATGGTCGGTCCGCACCAGAAACGATAACCGGCCGGGGCGTCCTTGTAGGAATTGACATCGTAGGCGATCTGCTTTTTCGCGAGATCGCCGGCAATCCCCTTCAGGAACTTGGCCTGATCGTCCTTGGAAAGACTGTTAACCTTAGGATCCTTCACCATGAGACAAACTGATGTATTGGAGCGGATATCCTTGGATTCCGCTAAAAACTCCACCCAATCGTTTTTTGCCACCCATTCCTCAACAACCTTCAAGTTACTGTTACTTCTGGCAATTAACCCTTCCAGGCCGATATTTTTCGCCCACTGGAGGGCATCAAGATAGTCTTCGACGCAGAGCATCGAGGGGGTGTTGATCGTATCGCCTTCAAAAATGGCTTGGTCCACCTTGCCGCCCTTTTTCATGCGAAAAATCTTCGGCATAGGCCAAGGGGGATCATAGGCGGCAATCCGATCGCAGGCCCGTGGGCTCAATATCAGGATGCCATGGGCGCCTTCACCGCCCAGGCATTTCTGCCAGGAAAACGTCAGTACGTCGATCTTTGACCAGTCTATATGCATGGCAAAAACGGCACTGGTGGCGTCGCACAGGGTCAGGCCTTCCCGGTTGTCGGGAATCCAGTCCCAATTGGGAACCTTTACACCGCTGGTGGTTCCGTTGGCGACGAAAACGACGTCGTTCGTCCAATCGACAGCCTTCAGATCGGGAATCTTACCGTAATCCGCCTTCAGGACCGTGGCATTCAATTTCAACTGTTTATTGATGTCGGTCGCCCAGCCCTCGCTGAAGCTTTCCCACACCAGAACCGACACTGCTTTGGGGCCAAGCAGAGTCCACATCGCCCCTTCAAACGCTCCTGTATCTGAACCGGGAAGAATGCCCACGAGATAACTCTCGGGAATTCCCAGTACGGCTTTCGTTTCTTCGATTGCTTTTGCCAGTTTCTCTTTGCCCAGGTTCGACCGGTGGGAACGACCTACCGCAGCGCCCTTCAAGGCATCGAGAGACCACTGGGGCCTTTTACTGCAGGGCCCGGAACTAAAATTCGGATTACCCATACTTCTGCACACTCCATTCTTTAGTTTAAAACAGCGGGCCTTTATACCAGTAAAGTAATGATTACTCAAGAAATTTTGAGCGCCTTTTTCGGGTTGACTCCTCCCGCTTAAAAACGTATGTTATCGCCCTGTTAGAAAACAAATTCCCTTCTCTGTGGAGATCCGCAAATGAAACCGATCAAAACCGCCTTTTTCTGCCAGGAATGCGGCTACCAGTCCCCGAAGTGGCTGGGGAAATGCCCTGTCTGCGACGCCTGGAACCGCTTCGTCGAGGAAGAAGAACCGGCGCCTGTCTCGGGAAAGGAAGCGGACCTGTCGTTCAACGCTCCCCCCCTGCCTATCGACGAAATCGCGGCGGAAGAAGGGGACCGGATCGTAACAGGAATCGACGAAGTGGACCGGGTCCTGGGCGGCGGCGTCGTCGGCGGGTCCGTCATCCTGGTCGGCGGCGAACCCGGCATCGGCAAATCAACCCTGCTTCTGCAGATCCTCCGGCATCTGGCCGTCCGGGGGAATAAAGTCCTCTACGTCTCGGGCGAAGAATCAGCCAAGCAGATCCGTCTGCGGGGACAGCGGATCGGCGCCCTGTCCGGCAATCTGCTGGTTCTCACGGAAATATCCATTGAGAAAATTATGCAGCATTTCCGTGAGGTTAAACCAAGCATCCTTGTCGTGGATTCCATCCAGACGACCTATTCCGCCAGTCTGTCTTCCGCGCCCGGCAGCGTCGGCCAGGTTCGGGAAGGGGCGCAGCAGTTCGTACTCCTCGCCAAAAAAACCGGAGTCCCCGTTTTCATCATCGGTCATGTCACCAAAGACGGCGCCATCGCCGGACCTAAAATTCTGGAGCATATGGTTGATACGGTCCTGTACTTTGAAGGCGATTCAGGTCATCCCTACCGCATCGTCCGGGCGATCAAAAATCGCTACGGTCCGACCAACGAGGTCGGCGTTTTCGAAATGGGCGACAGTGGTTTGAAAGAAGTGGCAAACCCCTCTTCTTTTTTTCTTAATGAAAGACCGGAGGGCACGGTCGGTTCGGTCGTCGTGCCCAGCATCGAAGGGACCCGACCGATTCTCATTGAAGTCCAGGGTCTGGTCGGCACCAACCTCTTCGGCACACCCCGTAGAACCGCCATCGGCGTCGACCATAACCGCGTTTCTCTACTCACATCCGTCATGGACAAGGTCTGGGGGAAAAACATCTGCGGTCACGACATCTTTATCAATGTCGCCGGCGGCATCAAGGTTGATGAACCCGCCGTCGATCTGGGGGTGGTTTCGGCCATTCTGTCCAGTTTTCTGGACCGGCCGATCGATCCGCACACCATCGTTCTGGGCGAAGTGGGCTTGACGGGAGAGATCCGGCGCGTTGCACAGATCGAAGAGCGGGTAAAAGAAGCGGCCCGCATGGGATTTAACCGCTGTATTTTACCCAAGGGACAGAAAGACGCCTTGCCTTCTTCTCAGAAGATAAAGCTGTTCCCCATCCGTAACCTCAAACAGTTAATGGAACACCTCTTTTAGCTGAAAGGCGGTTAAAACCTTCAGGCAAACGGCGAAACAAATTCAAAGTGATTCCCATCTAACAGACCGCGATCACTCAATTTCCAGTGGGGAATCAGCGGGAGGGACATCAAGGGCGCATCCGGGGTGCCGCCCAAGGCCCGTGCCTTCCGGCTTAATCGCTCATGAGCTCCTCATCGCCTTCCGCCGACATGCCTCTCTAAGTACATCCACATCGTCGCCGGCACGTAACAGCCCGACCTCGATTCCGCAGTGGAGAACCGGGTTGACGCAGGCACACAGGAGCGTGCGCCAAAACAGAATTGATGGGGTCAACGCCTCCCCCATCCTCGATCATGTAATCGACACCCGCTACGCCGGGAACATTGGCGATTTCATGTATATCCGACACTACAGCTACGGTACCGTAACGCACCGCCGGATGGCGGCACAAGCAAACGTGGATATGGGCGTCTATCAAACCGGGCAGGAGGCAGCCGTCATCTCTGATCGTTTCATCCTCTTGGATTGTCTGCTTTAAGCAGGTACAATCGGATTTGTAAGAATCGATTTTCTGAGGCATCATTTGGGAGAATCGGCTTTGAAATCACGATTGACGACAACCAGCGGTGATGATATGAACCATTTGACTTGTATAAACGGCTATTTTCCAGTTTTTTCGGTCAACGGTGACAGGACAACAGGCTATTCCTGCCGGTGATTATTAACGACAACACAATCACTATGCCACGCAATCCATCAAGAACCCCTGAAACAAAAACTGTACTGATTTGGAGAAGAAAAGGAGCCTTTTAAAGGAGGAAGGGGGGAGGTTTTTGGCCTCCCCCTGGTTAGAGAGGGTGGAGGGCCTTGCACCCCTCCTGGTTTTGGATCGTTTATCGGCTCAACATGCCCATTGTCTATTGCCGAGTATTTTATCCTTTTGGCTTTTTAATTGCAGATAGTATGCCACTTCTTGCTTAAATCTTTAACATGTTGATTTTGCGTATGTATTATTTTTCAGGCGTAAGGCGGAAATACAAAAAATGTCGAACAATTTTTTTGTGCGAAACCATTCTCTCATTATTTCATCCGGTTAAGTATTGTTCGCTCACTCCGGACGATTCGACAAAAATGTCGAACCCATGATATTTTGCTTCTCTTACGGATTCCAATCCGGAGAAACATTTAATACAGGCAGGCGGCATGAAAGACGATAAAAAACTGATCTGGGAATATCATCCTGCAGCCGGCGACCGTTCCCCCATGCAGCCCCTGGCGGTCGCCCTGGTCTGTCTGGTTTTTATCGGTCTGATTACGGTCATGGGTATCATGGATATCCGCCGGATCGATAAAACCATTACCGACTTCATTGAAAACCGGGGAGCTGGCGTTGTCAGCGTGATTCAAAGCTTGGCCGAAGAAAATCTGAACAAACTGATCAAGGCTTATCAACACGGCAATCCGGATTCCCTGGACAGCACGCAGATGCGCCTTAACAAAGCTCTGGTCCATATGGGTAAGGAAATCGACCAGATGTGGCAGAACAAAACCCTGACGACGGCTTACCTGCAGAAATATGCCAATGATAGGGGACTCTGGTATGCAGGCGTAATCGATAAAAACGGCCAGATCATTTACGAAAGCCGCAGGATCAAACTCGACATTGCCGCTCCGGCTGAGATCACCGCCGATCAGATCATCCATCCATTCATGAATCTGGATATCTTTTCCGCCTTCGCAAAAGTCAATAAAATCGGTTTTAT
>CAYOYJ010000129.1:0-6614 GCA_964408155.1 uncultured Syntrophales bacterium | reverse complement strand
AAAATCCTTGATCATGCCGGAGAGATAACCAAAATTCTCGGGCGAACCGATAGCAATGCCGTCGGCCCAGAGGAGGTCTTCCGCCGTCGCCTCGGCGGCCTGTTTCATAATCACGGTTACACCCTCGATTGCCGCTGCACCCTCTGCAACCGCTTCCGCCATCTTCGCCGTATGTCCCGTCTGACTGTGGTAAACAATTAAAATCTTGGCCATGTTGCCGACGCAGTATCCCTCTTTTTTCTGTCTGTTTATATATATAACGACAGGAAAATGAATTCAGCCTTTTTTCCCGGGAAACAAGAAAAGGAAGGAGAACCGAATGAAATCTTCCGACCTTGCCAGCGGCCCGACATGGGCCGAACCGGTGTAAAGAGGATCAGTTGATACGGCTGCGGACAAACTCAGGAGGTGCGCGCTTCGCTGCGATTATAAAGCCCGGTGATTCTGCTCACATAATTTCGGGTTTCCTGGGGCATCCAGTTACGGTGATTTTCCAGATTCCCCATCCCCCAGTTATAAGCCGCCAGGGCGAGGGAAACATTCCCGTCGTAGCGATTCAGGAGTTTTTTCAAATAGCGCGTCCCGCCCATGACGTTCTCCTCCGGATCATAAGGATGGGTCACGCCTAACTCCCGGGCGGTACCGGGCATCAACTGCATCAGCCCCATGGCACCTTTGGGAGATTGTGCGGAGGCATTGAAACTGCTTTCCACCTGAATGACCCCCCGGATCAGGTCGGGATCGACATCGTAAGCCGCGGCCGCTTTCCGGATGATTGCCTCATAGTTGTTTTTGGACATCATCGGAGGGGCTTCCGGTAAGACCGACCGGCTCTCCGTCTCCGATGGTTCCGTCTCAACCGGCTTTGCCTTAGTCAAAGTCGACGCCAGGGTGTCAATTTTCCAACGATAAGACGAATCGAATCCATCTCCACCGACGGACCGCAGCAGGTTCTCGTTCATTTTGATATTCATCCATTGGATCAATTGCAGAATCTTTTCCTTGTCCAGGGGCTCACCGTTATTCGGCTGTTCCTGAGATAATACAGACTTATCGGCGACCAGACCGTCCAGAATCCGGAAAAAGAGATCGGCCTTGCCTTTGTCCGGCAAGCGGTTCACCTGGCCGACCTTATTCACGGACAAAGCGGGCGCAACGGCTGAAGAAAAAATATTTTTATTAAAAGGCTCTATACTCATCGGCCATCCTGCCAGGGAAAATGATGCTTTCTATGCGTATATTTACTAACAATATTCATGCCAGAAAAAGGGTATCAGGCTTTGTTGTAAAACCCGATTTACTGTTTGGGTCATGCCGGGTTCTTCGCTTCGTTCAAGACTGGACTCAGCAATAATCAAATAATCACGGCATGTTAAAAGGAAGAGATTCTTCGGCTTTCGCCTCGGATGACGTGGTGACACCACTGCGCTGTCAGGCCGGCGGTTTTTGCTTTAAGAGTAACTTGACAAAACAATCGACGATTTTTTCGTCGAACTGGGTGTTCCGGTTTTTCAGTAACTCCATGATGGCGTCCTCCACCCGCATGGCTTGACGGTAGGGACGGCTGTTGGTCATGGCGTCATAGGAATCGACGACACAGAGGATGCGTGCCAGGAAGGGAATGCTTTCTCCCGCCAGACCGTCGGGATACCCCCGGCCGTCCCAGCGCTCATGGTGATGCAGGATAATATTGCGCTCGTTCTCGAAGATGACGATCGACTGCAGAATACTTTCACCGATCGTCGGATGTTTTTTGATAATGGCGTATTCTTCGTCCGTCAGGCGATCGGGCTTTAGAAGAACGCTGTCCGGGATGGCGATCTTGCCGACATCATGGAGAATACCGGCGATCCTCAAGGATTCACGTTCCGCCTCATCACAGCCCATGGCCTCGGCCACTTCCAGTGCCAGATTCATGACCCGGTAGGAATGTTCTTCGGTATAATGGTCCCTGACCTGGATGGACGCGACAAGGGATTTAAATGTTTCAACCAGATTACCGTAAAGGCTTTCATACAGCACCTTGTTTTCCAGATTCAGCGACGCCCTTTTCGTCAGGCTCTGGATGTGCTGCAGATCATTCTGGGTCACACCGGGACCGCGCCCGTCCTTTTTGACGATCAGGACGCCGAAAACCTGACCCCGGATCATAAGCGGGGAGCAGATGATCGTCGGCAGGAATTCGCCCGCTTCCTTGCTCTTGGCAATGACCGCTTCCTGCTTCTCTACCACTTCAAAAAATAACGGCGCCATGGCGGGCAGTTTCTTGTCCAGGTAATCCTGGACATCGTCGCTTTTTATCACCTGAGGATGGAAAAGTTTCTCCCCGTCGTCATAGAGCAGCAGGGCACTGCTTTCGCCGTCCACCACCTGCATGGCCATATCCACAATTTTCTGAAAGATCTGATCGTTCCCTCCGGACGCATTTTCGATGCTTTCATAAATATAGCTTTTTAGGGAAAGTTCCTCCTTCTTATTGATCAACTGGATGGGTTCAACGTCTGAAACATGTCCGCCGTTTTGGGAAATCGCGGATTCCTGGAGGGAAACGCCGACTTTGAAAATGAGATTGTCGATATCGAAGGGTTTGGGAAGGAAATCGACGGCACCTTTTTTCATGGCCGTAACGGCCAGATTGGTCGCGGGATGAGCCGTGATCACCAGAACCGGCGTTTCCGGCTTTTTCTCCCGGATCCGGCTCAAGAGCTCCATGCCGCTCATGCCGGGCATCATCATGTCCGTAATGACCAAGTCAAAGGCCCCATCCAAAATCATCCGGATGGCCTGCGTACCGTTTTCGGCTTCCGCAATATGATAATCGCAGGTGGCCAGGGCTTCCGTTATCAACTGGCGTAAGGCTGCATCGTCATCGACGACGAGAATCCGTTTTTTGAATGAACTGATTTGCTCCGATACGGCCGGTTGTAACATGCCTGTCTCCTATCCTCCGAGGTACACGATCAATCCGCGGCGGATACAAAAAGCCTCTTCGCTCATGATATAAGCGGGGTAAAACGATAATAGATTACAATCTGTGTTTCAGAATCACATCCAAAAGACTGTAGGAAATTTTTTGATAGGCTTCCTTCTTGTCCACACCGGCGGACAGAGAAACCATGTCCACATACTGCTCTTCCGTTTTAACACCCTGTGCGCCGGAAGGACGAGTGTTCACCCTGTTCTGCTTGTTGTAGGCCTTGATTACATTGTCGACCTGATACGTTGATATGGTCATAAAGCTTCTCTACCTTTCCCCCGTTGATCCGTGAAGCACGTTCGATCATTTTATCGGCAGGGGAGAAAGAAAACTTTAGGATATGTCGGCTGATTTGAAGGAAGTGTGAAACATATCACACCCTTCTTTTCTAAAAGCCAAGACCCGGTCTGAACGGAATCCGCGATTTGCGCAGCATTCAGAAGTTTTTTGAATATTGATCCCCTCCCGCGTTTAAAGCGACTTACAGCCGTAACGGATAAATAATTTCACAAACACCTAACTATGTCACATTAATTGCATGGATACATTGTGATCAGGTCATGATCGAGTCCGTCCTTTACGAGGGGAAAATACAGATCAGTAACGGAACGAGGTGGACAAGGCATGAGCGATGCCATCGACCGAAATGCAGTAGTCGATATCAACATCAAGCTGAATGAGTGCAAGACTCATCTTCAGAAACAGAACATCTATTCCTGCATTTCCGGCTTCAAGGAGGTTCTGGAAAAACTGAAGGCCACGCCGATGCTCGCCTCCGACTCAAAGGAACTGCACAAGGACATCAACAAGTTTCAGGATCTGCTCGCCGCATCAAAAACCTTCCGCGACGTTTACGGCCCGGTTACCTTCCGCGACGACGACTACGACACATCCCTGGACTTCATGCACCAGCTCATGATCATTAAAGAAGAGGAAGTCCGGGAGATCATGGCCAAACGTCAATTGGATGACGACTCCGGTCAAGGATTGGGCGACCTGGCTTCCCGGAAGGAGCGCATTCAGGAGGCCACCCTGGCCCTGGAAAGAGGGGATTTCGCTTCCGTCCAGGATATCGTGGGCGAGGATGAGGAGGTGCGCTGCTACCTGGTCAACCTTTACAATTCCGACGGCATCCATAACCGCAAAAACGGCGACTACGACAAGGCGATTGTGCAATATCAGAAGGCGATTGCCATACAGTCGACCGACGAGAACCTTTTTTATAATATGGCCCGGGCCTATCTGGAAAAAGAGGAACGGGCGGAAGCCGAAAACGCCATCAATCACGCCCTGGAAATCAACCCCGATTTCCGGGAGGGCATTCAACTGAAAAATTTCATCGCCGCCGGCGAAGCATCTTGAATTCTTTATGCGTGATACCTTCTATTTAACGACATCCATCAGATATCAACGGATTCCTTCCCTTTTATTACGGCCTCATAAAAAGTTTAACGATGTTCAATTTGCCATGATCTCTGAACAAAGCAAAGGATCTCACTTTGCTTGTCTCGCATGACCGCACTTTTTTACTATGTGTCGTCCCGGACTTGGAGACTGTGTCATAATGCACAATTTACGTTCGAGGTCATGAGCGAAGCGAAGAATCTAATCTTTACAATATGTTGCAGGAACAAGGTTCTTCGGCTGACGCCTCAGACATCATGATATTGCGCCACAGTCTCTTGATCCGGGACCCATTCGCAGAAAGTTACGCACTGGAAATGGACCCCGGGTCGGAGCCCGGGGTGACAAGGAACAGGAAGCGTGACGCACCGTGAACGGCTTCCTGATCCGGTACCCGGTGAATATCTCGCCGGATTCCGTCTTCCGACGGAATGACTATCCTTCACCTGTTTCATTGCCAAAGTAATAAAAAGTCATCTTTCCAATAAGCCTAAGAAAAGTAACCGCCACAAAATTTCTAAAGTACTTTCCCTGACCTGCCGATAAGAGTATCGAAGGCTGATGAGAAAGAGGCGGTCAGAAAGGAGGAAAAAACGGTCGGACCGTTCGGAGGCCAAAACAAAAGCCGATCAACCGGCAAAAAAAATTTCGGCAAGAAATGCCGACAAAAAACCTAGAAAAGGAGAATTAAAAAATGGCTATTAACGACGTATCATTAACTTCAGGCATGCGGAGCAACCTCCTGAGTCTTCAGGGAACAGTGGACCTTCTCAACCGGACCCAGAATCGTCTTTCCACCGGCAAAAAAGTCAACACGGCCATCGACAATCCTGTATCCTTTTTCGCCTCCCAGGCGCTGAACTCCCGCGCATCCGTCATCGACAGCTTGAAGGATGCCATGGGACAGGCGGTGCAGACCATTGCCGCCGCCGATAAGGGTATCAAGGCGATCACGGCCATGATCGAACAGGCCAAAGGTATTGCACAGTCGGCCCTGAGCGCGGATACAACGGCGGGCGATGCCCACCAGACGGCAACCATTACTTTAAGCAGCATTGCGGCCGGCACTGTTTTGACCATCGGCGGGCAGGGTTTCACGGCAACAGATGCAGGCACACCGGGAGCAAACGAGTTTTATATGGGCGGCACCAATGTGTCCGATGCGGAAGCCCTGGCGAAGGCTATCAACGACGCAGCCATCGGGCAATATACCGCATCGGCAAGCGGTAATATTGTCACGATCAGGAACTCTGCTGCAGATGTCACCGCCGGCAATATCGTGACCGCCGCCGGCGCAACAGCCGCTTTCTATGCCCCCTCGAACGAACTCGCAACGCTGCAGGCCCAGTTCAATACCATGCGTGCTCAGATTGATGACCTTGCCACAGATGCGGGCTATAAAGGGAAAAATCTGCTCTCCAGCGATTCGGTCTTAAGATCCATGACCGTCAAATTCGAAGGAAGCCACCAGTTGGCCGTAACAGGCTTTGATGCCACAACCAATGGCCTCAATGTTGCCGCAGCGGCCTGGACCGATGCCACCAGTATTGAAACGAGCATCACCTCCTTGGACAAAGCGCTGACAAAGCTGCGCCAGGAAGCCTCGTCTCTGTCCGGTAACCTGAGTATCATCACGGTGCGTCAGGACTTCTCGAACAATATGATCAACACGTTGACGGAAGGCGCGGATAAGCTGACCCTGGCCGACACGAACGAGGAAGGCGCCAACATGCTGATGCTCCAGACCAGGCAGTCCCTGAGCACCACGGCCCTCAGCCTTTCGGCCCAGGCCGCCCAGTCGGTTCTGAGACTGTTCGGATAAAAGGCACTTTTGAGGGGTTGGATGGGGAGGAAGGATTCCTCCCCATCTGACACCACAAAGGGGGGCATATTATGAACATACAGAATATTCATATATTCCAGGGACTGCAGAACGCGGTCCGCCCTGCCGGCGAAAGCAGCTCCGCCCATCTCAACCGATCTCTATCCGTAGGCACGACCATCAACAGCGGCTCTTTGTCGGGGGAACCAAAGATAAAACAGGGATATTCAACGGGGATTATCGCACAGATCGACAACCTGCAAAAACATGTGGAATCGGATCTGAATATTGTCCGCGATCCCCCTTTCTTCCCGATTGCGACCTACCAGCGGGCGGATCTGGTCAAACGGGTGAGGGTCATTGAAGAAGCCGTCCAGCGGCTGGGTCTTGAAAAAGATATGAAGACCGCCT
>CAYOYJ010000128.1:0-6653 GCA_964408155.1 uncultured Syntrophales bacterium | reverse complement strand
CAACTGGGGGGCGAAGGAATCGGGCTGCCCGTCCATGAGGTCTCCCGTACAGACCAGAAGATCGGGCCTGGCCTGCTCAACTGCGTTCACAATCCGGTTGATCTGTTCCAGGCTGGCGGTGATACCGAGATGAAGATCCGATATCTGAACGATACGGAAAACCTTGCTTTCCGCAGGAATTTTTTGGGACGGTATGACAAGGTGCTCGTTTCGCAAATGCCGGGCTTCATAGACACCATAGAAACAGATCAGGACGGCCAGTGAACCGCAGCAAAAAAAGGCTGTTTGCGCTGTGGGCATGGACGGCATCATGGCGCCGCGGGAAAGAATGCGAAACATGCCGACAATCAAAGTGCAAAGATCTGCGGTCAGGGACAGGCAGAAAAAAAGGAAGAGGAATCCCATCCAGCAATAAGCGGTACGGGCAAAAAATCGCATTACGCCGTCCGGACGGTAAGCCTCAAGCACATGAATAAAAATGGGCGAAAAAAGCATGCCGACGAGAAAAAACGCCAGGGGAAACGAAAGCCAGGGTGAAATCGGGGCGAAGGCGTGGCGGGCTTTCAAAAAGAAGTAAAAATGGATGCCTCCGTAGATGGTGAAGAAGGAAAAAAGAAAAAGACTCATGGCTTTTGCTTGCGGGTATCAGTCTTTCGTCCTTTCCCGTTGCGCATGCGCCGGCCATGCTTGATGGCGAACCTGGTCCGACGCAAAAGAAAACCGGAGTGATGAATTATTTATCAATAATCTCGACCAGGTTGATGTCGAAGGTCAAATCCTTTCCCGCCAGGGGGTGATTCATGTCGAAGGTGATATGTGTGTCCGTGAATGAAATAATGGTTGCGTGGCGTATCCGGCCGTCCCTTTCGCGGATCTGAAATTGTTCCCCGACAGCGGGTTCGAAATCCTTGGGCATCTGGGAGCGTTCTTCCTCCATGGTGAAATTTTCGATGTAGGGGCCGTAAGCTTCCTCTTTGGGAATCTTGACGCTTTTCCATGCACCAACTTCCATGCCGATTATCGCTTTTTCGAAGCCCGCGATGACCTTACGCTCCCCCAGCACGAATTGGATGGGTTCGTCCATGAGGGTAGTCATGAAGATGGAGCCGTCATCGAATTTCCCCGTGTAATCAACGCGGACCATATTTCCTAATTTTGCTGTTGCCGCCATGATGCAATCCTTTCTCGTGACGCTTAGCTGATAGAATAATGCCAAACCCTGGCTTCAATATGACAGGTATGTTCGGAACGTTATACTGTTATTCGCACATCCCGTGCCTTGTCAAGAAATAAAAATCCTTTTTCTGTGCATGATGAACAGCTCGTTCGCCTGTACTTTTGGGATTCATCCCTCTTTGGACCGGGCGGACACAGCGGATCCTGCCCGGATGCGATGAAAAAATGCGTCTCCGGTCTTGCGAAATTGACGGACTCACTATATAAACTTTCACTGATTAAGGTGAACAACAAGATCCCCGGACCGAATTCGAAACCGGCATGGGCGATTGTGACGGATGATTACTTTTCGGAAAAGGAAGAATATCTGGTCTCAAGACCTTTGAAGAATCAAGTTAACTCCGGGCAAAAGGCAGCGAAAAAGGAGTGAAAGGAAACATGGCGGAAGCATCGCGACACCTGATTCATCAACTGTTGAGAAATTCCGACTTGGCCGTGAACATTTTAGAACATGCCCGGGATGTCGTCCTGGTTGCCGATGCCAACCTTCACCTTATTTATGGCAACACCTCGTTTCAGACGGTGACGGGCTATACGGAGGAAGAGTGGTCCAACCGGAGACTGGATCGGTTCTTTGTCCCCGAATCCGCGCAACGGGTCCGCCGGGTTTTTATGGAACAGAGGGGTTCAAACACCGGACCCGGATTTACAGCGGAATCAAGTCAGCCGTTCGAGGTTCGGATTTTAACCCGGCGCGGTGATATGGTCTCTTTGGAATTACAATGCTCACCGATCCGCGATGAAAACGGTTCCGTGACCGCACTGCTCGGTGTGGCCCGTCGGATCAGCGTGGAGAACAAACTTGAGGCGTCCCTTCGGTTTATCGAACGGAAGTATCAGGATCTTTTCGAGTCTTCCAACGACGCGATTATGATTCTGGATAAGGAGGGGTTTTTCGACTGTAACCGGAAGACTCTGGAGGTCTTTGCCTGTCCCAGCAAGGAGAAATTCACCACCCTGCATCCAGCGGATTTGTCGCCGCCGCAGCAAAAAACTGGAGAGCGTTCTATTGAGCTGGCGAACCGGATGATTGATCTGGCCTTGGAAAAGGGTTCTCACAACTTCAGTTGGATACACCGGAGATTTTCGGGGGAATCGTTCCCGGCCGAAGTCAGTATGAGCCGTTTTGCCCTGGCGGGACGCTGGGTTGTCCAAGCCATGGTCCGGGATGTGACAGACCGTATTCGCGCAAAAGAAGAGGCCCTCAAATCGGAGCGACGTTTCGCGGACATCATCAATTTTCTCCCCGATCCGACCTTTGCCGTGGATCTCAACGGACGCGTTATTGCCTGGAACCGTGCGATGGAGAATCTCACGGGCATATCGGGTCAAGACATGCTGGGGAAGGAGGATTATGAATACGCCATCCCCTTTTACCGCAAAAGAAGGCCTCTGATGATCGATTTGCTCCTGAAAAATGATCCGGCCAGACTCAAGGCCTATCATAAAGTCCATTGGGCGGAGGGATCGCTCTACTATGAAAACGACGAAGCCCTGGAGGTAGGCAACAAGAAAAGGTATCTGTGGTCCAAGGCCAGTTTGATCTACGATCACAACAACCGGGTCATGGGCGCCATTCAAACAATCCGTGATGTCACAGACCGCAAACAGAAGGATTTGACCATCCTGGAGTCGGAGGAGAAGTTCCGAACCCTTTTTGAATCGTCCAATGACGCCATTATGATGCTGGACAAGCGATCTTTTTTCGATTGCAATGAAAAAACCCTGGAATTGTATGGATTCGATTCCAAGGACGCATTTGTCAAATGTCATCCCGGTGAGGTTTCCCCCGCTTTTCAACCCGATGGCGAGGCATCGGTCGAAAAGGCGAACCGGATGATTGATCTGGCCTTGGAAAAGGGGGCTCACGCCTTTACCTGGATTCACAAAAAGGCGGACGGCACTCTCTTTCCCGCGGAGGTACTGCTGAGTCGCTTCGAACTCGGCGGGCGGCCTGTGGTTCAGGCGGTGGTTCGTGATATTACGGAACGCGTCCAGAGTGAACTGGCTCTGAAACGTAGCAAAGAGGAGCTTGAAGTCAAATCGGCATATCTGGAAGAAGCAAACACGGCTTAGAAGGTTCTATTGCGTCGGCGGGAAGAGGACAAGTCCGATCTGGAAGAGGATGTTCTGACGAATGTGCGGAGCCTGGTGATTCCCTACATCGAAAGATTGAAACAGAGTTTTGCCAGGCCGGAGCAGCAGGCGTATCTCCAGGTGCTGGAATCGAACCTGAACAGCATCATCTCACCCTTCCTGCGTAACGTTACCCTGGCGCATTTCAACCTGACGGGACGGGAAATTCAGATTGCCAACCTGGTCAAGGAAGGCAAGACGAATAAAGAAATATCTGAAATGCTTAACCTTTCGATTCGTTCGGTGGAGTTCCACCGGGACAATATTCGGAAAAAGATGAAACTGGATCACCGAAAGACAAATCTCCGGGTCTTTCTCATGTCCCTTTCCTAAATCAGAACCAACTTGTCGTGGGGCTGCACCGGATCGTTTATTCCTGCATCCACTTGTTCATGCGGGGGCGTTCTTCACTTTGCCAGCGCTCGGATTGACGGAGCGTCAGGAATAGGGCAAAGAGGTCGTCCATGGTCTTGATGATCCGCTCGATGAGATAAATTCGTTCCAGACTCCGTCCCTCCAGGTCTTTTTCGCCGGCCATCTCGACCGTTTCCGGCAGTTTCAGGGACTGGAAACCATAGGTGTCGGCTTTAAAGGTGAATTCCCAGGTGTCGGCGTCGATCCGTAAGCGGATGCGTCCTTCCCGGATTTTCTTACCCTGTCGCAGGGCCTCTTTCCCCTCTTTCAGGTCCGCATTGGCACCGTGGCAGGTGACCGTTTCCGAATTGATCCCATCCCCCGATTCGAGAACGAGACGCCGAAGAAAAACAACCTCGATGTCACCGCGTCCGGGGAGATCGATGAAACCGTTGCGTTCCTCCGATTTGAACCAAAGCCAGGTTAAAAATTCCCGGCCCACGGTATCGACATGGATGGTGGATGCGGTTTCGCCGGCATCAGCGTTTGTGACGCTTTCCCCGATCCGTTCCCAGGGAAGAAGCGGAACAGGGGTGAACCCGAACGATTCCTTGAACATTTCCAGAAAATCCAGGTTGGCGGTTTCAGCCAGGGAGGTGAAAATGAGCCACTTGCCCGACAGGGACCAGCAGATGTCGTAAAAGGCGGGAACGGGCAGGCTCTGTTCCAGAAGTGAGAGGTGAAGACGGTCGCGGATATCCTGCTTCTGCTCACGGTAAAGCCGGTCTTTTCCCGTTTCGACCAGATATTTTCTCTCGGCGGTCATGCTTTCGACTTTCAGCAGCGAGGGTGGGACGGTTTTCCGGTCCACGCGCAGGGAAAAGAGCAGGAAGTCCCCCTTGACGTGTCGGGCATAGCTGAACTGCGTATCCAGGATATCCTCCAGGCTGGTCCAGCCCATAATCTTCCGGCGTTCTGCTGTCTCCAAACCCGAAAAGGCATGACGAGTCAGGCGTTCCCGGACAAAATCCAGAAAACGCTCCGGCAGGTCCTGATCGATTTCATAGCGGGTAAAGGTCAGAGATCCCTGGAGAATTCCCATCGTTGACTCCTTTTTAGGTTAAATGCGGTTTCGAGGTTATGGTGTTTAGGACCCGAGGCGCCCAAGGCATACGGCTCAGGGGCGGAGTGAACAAATATGCCAATCCCCGGGCTCTGTCAAGAAGTCTTCGTCCCGGTCTGCTTCATGCAGGGAGAATTCGTTGTCGACAAGACGGTGATATCATTGGTGCTAAGGCCGGTTTGGGATTGCAATTAATCAGGATAGGGAATAGAAAGAAAGACAATCGTACGGAAAGGATCGAAGGACATGACAGGTGTTTATGAAATTCACATCAAGACTCATTTTGCAGCGGCTCATACCTTAACCGGTTATCCCGGCGACTGCGCCCGCCTCCATGGGCATAACTGGAATGTGGAGTTGTTTGTGCGCTGTAAAGAGTTGGACGGCATCGGTATCGGTATCGATTTTCGGGTTGTCAAGGAGAAGATCAACCGGATCTTGGATGGACTGGATCATCGGAATCTGAATGATCTAAGCGTGTTCCGTGGCATAAACCCCACATCGGAAGTCGTTGCCCGCTATCTTTATGGGGCTTTACAGCGTGATTTAAATGATGGCCGGGTTTGGATTGCCAAGGTGAAAGTTTCCGAGACGGACGATGCCGGAGCGTTTTATTGGGAGGAATAAGTGTCTCTCCTTGTTAACGAAATCTTCTACAGCATTCAGGGAGAGTCTTCCCATGCAGGCCGCCCCTGTATTTTTATTCGCCTGACGGGGTGCAACCTCCGCTGCTCTTACTGCGACACACGCTATGCCTACGAGGAGGGTATATTAATGAATGTATCGGAAATTATTGATAGAATCTCCTCTTATCCCTGTCGGCTGGTGGAGGTGACGGGTGGAGAGCCCCTTCTCCAGAAAAACACGCCTGCGCTGATCAAGGACATGCTGGAGCGAAAGTATGAAGTCCTTCTGGAAACCAACGGCAGCCGCAGCATCGGCACCGTTGATCCCCGTTGTGTCCGGATTGTGGATGTGAAATGTCCCTCCAGCGGCGAAGCGGATAAAAATGTTTTCGAGAATTTTTCACACCTGACCTCGCAGGATGAGGTCAAGTTTGTTATTATCGACCGCGACGATTACCATTATGCCCGCAGGATCCTTTTTGAGTATGAAAAAGCCTGTGCGATCTGCAAACCGCCGCTTTTTTCGCCCGCCTTTGGGCAGATGGACCCGGCTACTCTGGCAAAGTGGATTATCGACGACGGGCTCCCCGTCCGGATGCAATTGCAGCTCCATAAACTGATCTGGGATCCGGGGAAAAGGGGTGTATAAAAAATGGTGATGCAAGAAGGCAAGGGCGCCATTGTCCTTTTAAGCGGCGGTCTCGATTCGACCACTCTGCTGGCCATGGTCCGGGAGGAAGGTTATGGCCTGTTCGCTCTGACCTTTCGTTACGGACAAAGGCATCAACAGGAACTTGCGGCGGCACAAAGGGTGGCGGAAGCCTTCCCGGTGCGGGATCACAGGATTGTGGATATCGATCTGCGCACCTTCGGCGGTTCCGCCCTGACCGGTGATTTCGAAGTCCCCAAGAGCGATACCGCTTCCCATTCCGCCGAAATACCGATCACCTATGTGCCGGCGCGGAATACAATTTTTCTGAGTTATGCCCTGGCGTGGGCGGAGGTGCTGGGGATCGGCGATATTTTTATCGGGGTAAACACCGTCGATTACAGCGGTTATCCTGATTGCAGACCTGAGTTTGTCGCGGCGTATGAAAAGATGGCGAACCTTGCGACCAAAGCGGCTGTGGAGGGGAAAACCCCCATTTTTATTCGGACTCCCCTGATGTATTTATCCA
>CAYOYJ010000127.1:0-6862 GCA_964408155.1 uncultured Syntrophales bacterium | reverse complement strand
AGCCCCGGTTTCCGTCGAGATCGACGGTCATGCCGGAAAGCCGGCCGGGAATTTTCCGGAGGAATTTATCCGTAGCGGCGAAGATGCCGAGGTAGGGGCCGCCGTAGTTCAGGGGATTGCCGAAGCTCTGGCCTTCGCCGCAGACGATGTCGGCGCCCCATGCCCCGGCGGGTTTCAGAAGCCCCAGAGACGTCGCGTCGGTAAAACCGGCAATCAATAAAGCCCCCGTGCTGTGTGCAACCGGTTCGATCTGCCGGAAATCCTCGATGATGCCGAAGAAATTCGGGCTCTGGACGCAGACGGCGGCGGTCCGGTCGTCGACGGCGGCCATGAGCGCTTCTGTATCGACCCTGCCCGCGGCGCCATAGGGTATCTCCGTCAGGGTGTAGCTGTTGGCGGCGCAATAGGTGGCGACAACCCGCCGGTATTCGGGATGGACGGTGCGGCTGATGAGAATCCGGTCGCGGTTTATGGTTTTTCCGGCCAGGACCGCTCCTTCCGCCATGGCGGACGCCCCGTCGTACATGGAGGCGTTGGCGACGGGCAGGCCCGTCAAACGGGCGATCATGGTCTGGTATTCATAAATGGCCTGGAGAATGCCCTGGCTGATTTCCGCCTGGTAAGGCGTGTAGGCTGTGTAGAACTCGGAGCGTCCGATCATGTGACCGACGACGGCCGGGATATAATGGTGGTAAGCGCCGGCACCCATCAGCGTCATGGCGGGAGAGGTATTTTGCGCGCTCAGGTCGAGTACGTGCCGCCAGGCTTCCTGTTCGGAGAGGGCCGGGGGAAGATCGGGCAATCCGGATAACCGGTAGGCTTCCGGAATGTCCAGAAAGAGATCATCGAGACTGGAAACCCCGATCGCCTTAAGCATGGCCGCGATATCGTCCGGTGTGTGCGGCGTATAGTCCATGAGTTCACCCCAATATGTGGTTATTGTTTAATGGGCCGCGTCTTTTCCTGCGGAAATCAGGGCCGTGTAGGCGGACGCGTCCATGAGGCTCTCCAGTTCCGCCGGATCGGACAAGGCGATTTTGACGATCCAGCCTTCGCCAAAGGCGTCCTCATTGACCAGTTCAGGTTTATCCTGAAGAATATCGTTGACGGCGACGACTTCCCCGCTGACGGGGGAGTAGATGTCGGATACGGATTTGACCGATTCGATGACTGTGACCGGGTCCATCTGCTTGACCTTTTTTCCGATGTCCGGCAGCTCCACGTAGACGATATCCGTCAACAGATGCTGGGCGTGGTCGGTGATGCCCATGGTGATCGTGCCGTTGCCGTTGTCGAGGGCCCATTCGTGTTCTTTGGTGTAACGCCGGTCATCCGGGTTGGGTTTTGCCATACCTTCCTCCTGGTGGGCATTGAATTTGATGCGGTGATCTTATAAGGAAACCGCAAATGAAATTGACAGGTTGTCAAATGCAAGCGTCAGCAAGGGGTAGAGAATTCGCAAGCAAATGTCCTATGAAGGTTTCCGAGAAATCATTTACACCATCGGTGGGGAGATTCTCAAGGAAACAATTGTTCTTTATCGCGAAAAAAAGGAGGGGCCGTTTCATTTTATTGAAATGACCATCTTTATAACACGTTCATCAACCCGGGCGCTTGTAAAAGGGCATCTTGACCACCCGGGCGCGGGTCGGCCGGTTCCGGATGTCGATGTCGATTTCCGTGCCCGGTTCCTTCATACCCGGCGGCACGAAGGCGAGGCCGATGGCCCGGTTGAGTGTCGGGGTGAAGGTCCCGGAGGTGACGACGCCGACATCCTGCCCCTCCTTGAGGACCCGGTAGCCGTGGCGGGCGATGCCCTTGTCCATCATTTCAAAGCCGACCAGTTTTTTGCCGATACCTGACGCCTGTTGATGTTGCAGGGCTTCCCGGCCGATGAAGGGTTTGTTCAGGTCCACCAGCCAGCCGTAAACCGCCTCGTAGGGCGTGGTGTGTTCGTCGATATCGTTTCCGTAGAGCATCATACCGCATTCCAGGCGCAGGGTATCCCGGGCGCCCAGGCCGACAGGTACCAGGCCTTCTTTGGTTCCGGCCTTCAGCAACAGGTCCCAGACGTCGGCGATCCGGTCGGCGTCGGTGTAGATTTCAAAGCCGTCTTCGCCGGTGTAACCGCTCCGGGAGATGAGGGCCTCGATTTCGCCCACGGTCGAAAAGAGGAAGGCGTAGAACTTCAAACCGGACAGATCAGCCTTAATCAGGGGCTGCAGGATAGCCGCTGATTTGGGGCCTTGCAGGTCGATTTTTCCGATCGCGTCGGAGCGATCAATGACCTCGACCTGGGTGAAGCCGGTTTTAATTTTCATTTCCTGGATCCACGCGAGGTCCTTGTCTTTCGTTCCGGCGTTTGTCACGAGACGGTAATGTTGATCGCCCAGAAAGTAACAGGTCAGATCGTCGAGGGTCCCCCCTTGGTCATTGGTCAGGACGCTGAGTTTCAACTGGCCGATCTGCTGGCCTTCCAGATTTCGCGTCAGCAGCCGTTGCAGGAAGTCGAAGGCGTCCGGGCCGGTGACGTCGATTTCCCCCATGTGGCAGATGTCAAAGAGACCGGCTGCTTCCCGCGTCCTTTTGTGTTCCTCAATAATGCCTGTGTACTGGATGGGCATGGTCCAGCCGCCGAAGTCGGTCATGGTTGCCCCCAGGGCGAGGTGGCGTTCATAAAGGGGAGTTTTTTTCACGGGTCTGGCGGTACCTCCTTGTTTTGTCGACGTCGGGTTTCCGGATCCTGTACCGTCCGGATGTAAAATGGCTGTCAAGAAGCAGTTGCCGGGGAAAACCCCGTCCACGTTCCTTTCGGATCAACGGGGAAATTCTAAATAATCTCTATAAATCACTGCATTAGATGATTCGCCATGCGGCGTGGCGGGCACAGTGGTGGCAACTGAAAATTCGCCCGACAGGTTTGGCATTACTATAAGGACAGTCATATTTCAAGGTCTAAAATCCGACGGTCTGTTTCGGGTTTAACGTCCCTGCGGTGTATGCAAATCACTTTGACATGTTCAATCAATTCACCTATATTCGATGCCCACGGGGGGAAGATCAACGGTGCTTTCCCGGCGGGAAGGCAGGTATTATCGGGTGACGGAAAAACGAAACGGGTCAATTCCAGGTGCAGGTGAAAGGAGCGGATGCATGAATTTGATGAAGAAGGCCAAAACGGGGCGGGAGATGCTCGATTCCTGGCAGGAGCTGGTGGGGGACGGTAACATCGAGGACATCAAGGGCGTGTTTCAGGTCTATGCGGACAAAATGCCGGATATTCTGAAGAATTTCACCCATAAACCTCTGCTCGAATCGCTGGAGCGCGGGGTGCTGGACCCGAAAACCCGGGAGTTGGTTCTCGTGGGGATGCTGGCGGCCATGCAGTGCGGGCCGGGATTGATCTTCCACATTCAGGGTGCAGTCAACGCCGGGGCGACGGAGGAAGAAATCCTCGAAGTCGTCTATCTTTCGGCGTACGAACACGGCAAGGTGAATATTGCGGCCCTGGGTGAAGGCGTGGCCGAAGGTTTTCGCCGGGCGGCCAGGATGAAGAAAGCCAAAACGAAGAAAAAATAGATCGGGTTTCACCATGACAAAGGAATCGGCAGCGGTAACTCCGGCCATCCGGGTTTTCCGGGAGCAGGGGGTTGCCTTTACCCTTCGGCCTTACAAATATGAAGAACGGGGCGGAACGGCGATCGCTTCCCGGGAGTTGGGCGTCGATGAGCACGGGGTGATCAAGACCCTCATCATGGAGGATGATCGGAAGAATCCCCTGATTATCCTCATGCACGGGGATCGGGAGGTGTCGACCAAGGAGCTGGCCCGGACCTTGGGCGTGAAAATGGTTCAGCCCTGCGATCCCGCCACGGCGAACCGCCATACGGGTTACGTCGTCGGGGGGACCTCCCCTTTCGGCACCCGTAAGCAACTGCCGGTTTATATCGAGAAAACGATCCTGGACATTCCCGCGATCATGATCAATGCCGGCAAAAAGGGATTGTTGGCGGAGATTGCCACGTCGGACCTGGTGCGGGTGCTGAAGCCCGCGCCGGTGAATGTGGCCAGATCCTCTTTCAATGAAGGCTCAAGCGGTGTTTCGGGGATATCCAAATCGAGGGGGGCGGAGTTTAGTAAACTGTCAGGACAGACATTATAGGGAGGGTAAAATGAAAAAACTCGGACTCGTCATGATTATCGTCTTGATGGTCACTTTTAGCGGCTCTGCCTTAGCCGGAGAATTGACCATTCGGCAGCCTAAAGGTGGAACGTTCAAGCAATCGAGTATCATGCAAATTAAATGGGATTATACCATTCTGGAAGATCTTTCGTCGGAAAGAGAAATGGAAATTTGGCTGGCTCGCCCTAGTTCAACAATGAACGCACCGAACTGGGTTTCTGAAATCAAGACAGTAGACGTTTTTTCCGGTTCCACTACCTGGCTCGTTCATGCCACGCCCGGCACTTATCGTCTCCACTTCTACAAACCCTATAATCCCCAAGTGGGCAGTTGGGCGGTCAGCGAACCGTTCACCATAGAGGAAGGAAGCGCAACCGGGACATTCCAGAACATTCCCATGCTTAAAAAACCCATTCCGATCATCAATCCGGTTCAAGGTCAGGTCTATTACAGCGGCACATCGATGACAATCCAGTGGGACAAATCGGTTATCGCCAACTATCCTACCATCTGGCTTCAGGTCTGCTGGCCCGACGGGAAACCCGCAGCAGGCGCCTACCCGACGGCGAACACCGGCAGTTACGTCTGGCCGATCAAGGAGACCGCCGAAAATCTGCTACGGGTGAGCGTATTTACCCCCGATGAAAAATACAAAGCTCTGAGCGGCACATTCCTGATCAAGCTGCCGGTTAAGAAAGTACCCGGGAAAATCCCCAACAAGATTCTGAAATAGTTGAGGAATTAAGAAGATACTCTGAATAAAAACGATCTAGGAGTCTGTCTGACTTGACATATTCAGGTCTTTATTGATGTGAAAGTCCGAGGTTGTTTTGTTCGGTTTATTGAATTTGGCATCCGTGGCGGTCTAATGCTCCGATGCATTCCGAACATTCCCTTTTATCCCCCGGGGAAACCCTGTTCTTTCTCAATCTATGTGGCCAGGGCATACAGCCTTTTGATGTTCCAGGCGATGCAGACAAGATTCCATTCCCCTTGCGCCTTCTCAAAACCGCGCATCGAAAAACTTCGGAAGCCCATGACGGCCTTGATGATGCCGAAGACCGGTTCCGACGTTGTCTTTCGTAGTGCGTAGATGGCCTTTCCCGCCGTTGTCCTGAGCCGGTGCTTCATTCTTGTTACGGCAACTGCGCCCTCCGGCAGCGGCGGCGGTTCCCGGAATCGGTCCCAAAGAGGTTCATGGTGCTCTTCCCGACCGGCGGCGATAAACGGAGTCAACTCACGCTTTTCGCAGGCAGCGACATTTTCCTCGCTGAAGTAACCGTTGTCGGCGAGCAGATCAGTTATGGTGCCAAGTTCCTCGGGCAATGCCGCCAGGTGTTCCAGGGTTGGTTCAATTTCCTGCTTATCGTTGGGCTGCTGGGTCACATGGGCGGAAACGATGAGTTTTGATGTTATGTCGGCGGCCGCCTGGACATTGTATCCCTGCTCGAAACCACCACCGGAGACAGGCATAATCCGGGATTCTTCATCGGTCAGATTGACCTGATCTTTGGAACATGGACCGGGTGTCGGTGGCTTTGGCTGTTTGCCGCGGGGTTTCTTGCCGGTCTCCTGCTCCTTCTTGATCCGCCGGGCCATCTTTTCTTCGTAGGCGGCTTGCTCGCGGGCATGACGCTCCGTAGCACGCCGTTCGATTTCGGCCTTGGCCGCTGCTATGGCTTCCAGACGCTTTTCCCGGCGCTCAAGCTCCTCGGGAATGGACAGTCCATCAGGAAGGTCGGATCGGTCTGCGGCTTCCGCCTTCTTAAGAAGTTCTTCGACTTCGATTTTGAGCTGCGCCTCCTGTTTGCAGGCGTGGCCGTAACTCAGCGCCTTGTGACGGGAAGCATTCGCCTTGATCTTGCTGCCGTCAAGACTGACCTTCCCGAGTTTGAGCACGCCCATCCGGCCGGCAATCATCAGGATCTGGACGAATAGCGCGGAAAGTTCTTTCAAAAACCGCCGCCGGAAGCCGGCAATCGTGTCATGATCCGGGTGCGTATTGGCCGCTATGTACCGGAAGGCCACCGAATCATACGTGCTGCGTTCCAGTTTGCGACTGGAGAAAATACCCGTCGCATAACCGTAAAACAAAAGCGCTGTCAGCATCACCGGGCTGTGTGCCTGTGAACCCCGACCAGCATAAGAATCTTTCAAAGAACGAAGATTGAGCTGCCCCACAATCTCAACCACAAACCGCGCAAGGTGACCGTCAGGCAGCCACTCTTCTATAGACGGCGGAAGCAAGAAAGGCGTCTTCCGATCACATTGAATAAATTTTGAGCTCATCCCTTGGTACTCCTGATTTCAAGATGAGCATCTATAACACATTACATCGGAAAAGTCCGACAGACTCCTAGAGGCAGAGAACCGTTGTCGGAACGAGTACAAGTGGGTTTGATTAGTGATGCTTTGATAAGGGGGCATGCGTACGCAGAGGCCAAAATAACAAAAAAGAGACCCTATGCCACAACAGATTATTTTCTTCACATTCCAACGGTTTATTATCGATGTACAATGCTGCCGATGGACCCAACGCGGCCGGATTTTGTGCGAACAGATTGCCGTGTCGTAGAGCACCCCCAGAGCAGATATGTTGTATATGCGAGCACATCTCAAATTTGTACAACCACTTTCAATTCCAAAATAATTAAGGATAGAACCACTGGAAAATTCCTG
>CAYOYJ010000126.1:0-6882 GCA_964408155.1 uncultured Syntrophales bacterium | reverse complement strand
GGATCCAGAAAATTCACATGGAAGAGGATGTGGCGAAACTCATTCACGAGACGGAAGGACGGACGCCCATCAGCCTGGTCGATTTCAACCGCGCCGGCGCGCCCCTGGTGGAAATCGTGACGGAACCGGACATGCGCAGCCCCCACGACGCCATGGAATTCGTCCGCCTGCTCCGGACTCAGATCCGTTATGCCGGCAGTTCCGAATGCAGTCTTGAGGCCGGAACCATGCGGGTGGATGCCAATATCTCCATTCGGCCCCGGGGTACGGACCAGATGAACACGAAGGTGGAGGTCAAGAACATGAACTCCATCCGCCATGTGGGCGATGCCATTGCCTATGAAATCGAACGCCAGAAGGAAAGTCTGGCGGCTGGGGAGCCCATTGTTCTGCACACACGTCTCTGGGACCCGGTCAAGAAGGTGACCACCGCCATGCGGGGCAAATTCGCCGGTCCCTGTGTCCCCGATCCCTCGGTGCCGCCGATTGTGATTTCCCGGGAATGGCTGGCGGATAAAATCGCCCGCCTTCCGGAAATGCCGACGGTCAAGGCGGAGCGCTTCCACCGGCAGTTCGGTTTGTCCGAAGAGGAGGCGTTCCAGCTCTGCGGCGAAAAGGAAACGGCGGATTACTTCGAGCAGATTATGACCTTTCCGGTGCCCGCGCGTATGGCGAACCACTGGCTGACGACACAGCTCCTGCCGGCGTTGAAGGAACGGGAAGAGACGCTACCGGCGTCCCGGGTGACCCCGTCGCGTTTTGCCGAACTCCTGACGCTGATCGATCGGAACGAGGTGAACGCCAATTCGGCGAAGACCGTTCTCACTCGTCTGTTTGAAACGGACCTGCCGGTCAGAACCGTGATCGAACAGGGCGGCTTCGCCCAGGTGTCGGACACCTCCGAACTGGAGGGAATCGTTGCCGGCGTACTGGAGAAGCACGCCGCCGCCGTGGCGGATTATCGGGGCGGGAACGCCAGGACCCTGGGCTTTCTCATCGGCCAGGCCATGCAGGCCTCGGGCGGCAAGGCCAATCCCAAGGTCGTTCGGGAACTGCTTGTCAAGGCGCTGACTTCTTAGACGGCGGAAGCAAAGAGGCATTCCCCTGTCCGTTCGTTTCAAGATGCTCATGGATACTCTGCTTGACAAGCGGCGCCGATCGTGGAATAAGCATCCGCCGTATGTATTCAAACGGCCGAGGCCGGAAACGGTAGTTGCTGTCCTATCTTTGAAGTGATGATGTCGATGTCGCTACCCTGCACGTGCCGTACGGATCGCGCATGCCGCCTAAAATTTCTCCATGGGATCAAAGCTGACTGAGGCGACTTGTTCCGGGCCGATTCCGCGTGCGCGCCGTGTACCCCACAGACGGAAGTCAACAAATGGCGTGGCAAACGACGAGAGCAAATCGGAATCGGAAGCGGATGCTTCCGCGATATATAAAAACATAATGATCGGGGAGGTAAATATGAAGAAAAATTTGTTTTTATTTATGGTTTTATGTTGTGTGTTCCTTTTCGCCGGTCCGGCCCTGGGCTGGGAAGGGAGAATGGCGGGCATGAACAACCCGGCGGGGCTGATCGCGGACGAGTCGGATTTCCTCATCCATCCGGCGGCGCTGGCGGACGGGACGGGCGCCGATTTCTACGCGTCATACGGCCTGACGTACACGGACATCCGGAAGGCCGACTGGGAAAACAGATGGAAAATGCCAGGGGCTTTTCAATTCGACTATTCAGCGGACGGCGACCAGTGGGAGCATCGGGCGTCCCTGGGGACCGCCTTCACGCTCCCCAAGGGGCGGATGGCCATTTTTCTCGAATACGTGAACAAACAGGGCAAGCTGGAAGGAACCGATCAGCTAGGCTCCATGCCCGGCATTCGGGACGATTATGAGATCGATAACGACCTCAGCGATCTGGCCCTGCGGCTCATGTACGCCGCGCCGGTGTCGTCCCGGGTGAAACTCGGCGGGGAAGTGGAGCTCGCCTACCGGTCGGAGGAGAACAAGATCGACGGCCGTATGCTGGGAATTCCTTTTGGTTATCAGAATTACATTTTCCCAGGCTTGGGACCGGCGTCTTATTTTCAAGATAAATACCTCTACGAGCGGCCCTGTGACGCGACCTACATGGAGGCGACCTTCAAGGGTTCCGTGGAGGCCAACGCCGGTCCGCTGGATGTGCTGTTCACCGGCCGCTACGGCTTCATCTTCGCCTCCGATAACGAACCGGAGTTTAAGTCATCGATGGGTGGTCCAGTGTTCAGTCCCACCATGGACGGGGACGTCGAGGGCTATGCGGCAGGGGGCGATCTCTGGGTCCGGTACCGCCTGCGCCCGGACATCACCCTGCCCTTCGTCATTCGCGCCGATTACAGCCGCAAGGAATACGACGGGGACTCCGATCTGAGCCTGCTTACTGCACATCCCTACAAATACGAGGATACGGAGCAGACCGTTTCTCTGGAGATCGGAGGCGGCGTGGAGAAAAAGATCGAAAAGGGCCTGATCGCCGCAGGGCTCTACTACGATTACCTCCGGAGCAAGAGCGACTTTGATCTTCAGATACTTGATTATCGCTGGACGAACAATCCGGTTCCCGAAACGAAGGAGCATCGACTGACCCTCAAGGCGGCGGCGGAGAAGGAGCTTTCTGCGGCGACCACGCTTCGGGGGGGACTGGAGGTCTTCCACGGCTGGGTGGATATGGATTCCGATACCCGTATTAATCTCGGACCCACACTCCGTCAAAGCGCCAGCCTTGACGGCAGCCGGTGGGGTGTGGGGGCATCCTTCGGCGCGTCCTTCAAGACCGGCGCCATGGTGGTCGAACCTTATCTGAATATCGCATACCAGAATCTCGATCTGGACGGTGACGGATATAACAGTGTAGCACCTATAGCGACGGACAACGAGTATAAGCGGACCGAGTGGAGCTACGGCGCCGGTTTATCGGTTAAATTCTAAACGACCGGCCTGTTTTGACGGCAGCAAAGGGCGGGGTTTCCCCCGCCCTTTTTTATTGTCCGTTTTATGGCCATCAATTGATTGGGGAAATCGGTGAAGTTCGGTTATAATGATCGGCATGCATGGCGAAAATGATCCATCTGCAGTGTCAACAGGAGGCCGATCATGAAACTCTGGGTGCATATTTTGATTTTGTGTCTTTTTTTGAGCATGGCGGGCTGCGGTGCGGTTTACGTGAAGGCGCCCATCGGTACGGAACCGCTCGTGCCGGATGCTTCCGAGTGGGAAGGGGACTGGTACAGCGGTGAAGCCGCCGTTGTTTCTGTCAGGGTCATGAACAGGGAGGGGGGGATCCTCCAGTTGTCGGCCGTCGATTATGATGCGGCAAACAAGCCTCAGCTGGTTTCTGAAACGGTTCATATTCGAAAATGGAAAGACAGCCTCTTCGCTTCCGTGCCGACCACATGTGACGGTGACGTGCCGGCGTTTTTCTGGGTGCGTCTGGAGAAGGTTGCCGATCGGGTGATCTTCTGGCTGCCGGATCGCCGGAAGATCAAGGCCCTGGTGGAGGCGGGCAAACTGCCGGGCATGATCGAGAAGGACGAGGATGTGGTGCTGGGCGACCTGAAAGACAGTCATTACGAAATCCTGACCTCGGAAAAGGAGGGCATCCTTTATTATTGGGATGATCCGGGGGTACTTTTGAGGTTGATTCCGTCCAGGGCCAAATAACCCGGTGTCGAATGTCTGACTAATCCTTATGGAGATGTGGATGTTTTCCCATTGCCCGAAGCATCCGCCACGGCAAACCAGGCCATGCAGTCGAAGGGCAGCCGGTCTTTCGCCTTGACGCCATGCCGTTTCAGTTGTTCATAGAAGGGCAGTTTTGCCGCCTCGATCACCAGCACTTTTTCCGCGCATGAGAAATAAACGGTTTTATGGAAATGGGCAAAAAGCGCTTTCAATTCCGGGTAGATCATGGCCCGGTTGGCCAGGTCCTTCACCAATCCGTTGATGTCTCCATTGCGTGCTCTTCCCCGTTTTTTGTCCCAGCCGGGGGATTGATAAGCCGCCAGGGCGAGCCGGAAAGACAACTCGTGCAAGCCCGGTGAATAATCCGGTTCAATCCTGCCCCAGAACAGGGTTCGCAGTGATCCGGCGTGGGGGTCGTGATTGAGGAATGTTTCAACGATCTGAGTCAGCAGCGGCCTTTGCATAACGAGAGATCTTGTGCAAGCGGAGGCAAGTTTGACCACGCCTGGTTCATTGTTCCAGGCAATCCATTCAATTTTGCAGTCACCTTCGGCAATGCGGTAAATGGCGGCGTTTCGGGAAGCGTCCTGTTCGATTATGACGGGAGATTGATTATCCGCCAAGCCCGGCAGGTTGCCGTTCAGTGCGGCCTTGTCCGTTTGAGCGAAAGCCAGCCCCCCAAGGATCAGAAAACCTGCAAGCGTCGGGAAAAGGCTGTGGATTGCCGCCCTCCGGCGGAAAAGACCGGGGCTGCCGTTCATGTTAATCCTCCATAACGCCGTTCCGGTTCATCCTGAACAATTATCATTCGTAAAACACGCTAATATGTTGTAAACCATAGAAAATTGTAAAACAACTGAAAAAATGACCACTGCGGCGAATGCTGTCAATTTCTTCATTACGTGGCGCAAAGTTCATTGAGCGTAATGGTTCGTTCCCTGCGGGAGGCCTCTTTGTATCGTCGATGCACGGCCTCGATGTACTCGCGTTTGGATCGTGGGCTCATTTTTTTCCTCCTTTCGGAAATCGATGTCCGGTTATATCGAATTATGAGTCAACGGTACTTCCCGAAACCACCCCCCGGTCACTTTTAATGTGAGGTAATTCGGTGGTTTATATTCTCTTGACATGAAAGATCGGAATTTCTATAATTTGCTCATATTAACGAACAACGCTTTATAAAAATCAAATGAAGGAGGATATCGGAATGAAAAGATTCTTTGCGCTGGCAGTTTTCTTATTTTTTATCGTGTCGGTATCGTTTTTTGTCCCCGGGCAGAGCTACGCGATTAACCCGCAACCCGAACCACCAGGTGGAATGGTCAAACAGGGCAATGCCATTAATGAATCTAATGAATCCTACACGGGAGATTTTGGCGGTGTAAAACCCGATGAAAAGGGCAGTGTAACCACAAAAAAAGGGGTGAAAGTGTACGACTTCGACCCCCAACCCGAACCGCCAAAGAGCAAAATGACAAAGCCGGTAGGTAAATAAGGTTAAATTCTTAGAAATTCAGGCTGTTTATATAATAGAGGATAATGTCCTCCACATACGTGGGGATGAACCGCACAAGATTTGCGGGTTCTGCCTTATGCGCGGTGACGCGCCCGGTGTGGAGCCAGGGGCCCCATATACGCCGTGAGGAAAAGACGAGATGTCTCGTGCAGAAAGGTACCGCAACCTGGCTGTTGGGCAAGAATGGCCGTCAGGGTTGAGGGACCGAGGCGGCCACGCACACCGGAGGATGCAAGGCACTGTTGGCTGGTTGTCCTTCTTGCCTCGGCTCAGGCCCCTTTACGGGAAGATTTCTTTTTGCTTTTTGAGGTGTTCTTCGATTTTGGCGAGTTTTTCTCCCCCGAACTCGTCGCTGACATGACCCGCCCGTAAACCATACGGGGCTGATTGTGCCTGGCCGTGGCCATCGTCTGTTCTCGCCGAATGTGGTTACCCTGGCCAACGGGCGGCGGTTATGTGCCCCCCTTGTAGATATAGCGCTCGAACAGGCGGTGAAACGGCGTCCAGTCGGAATCGGTGTTTTCGCTGCTGTCGATATATTCCTGAAGGGCGTTGACTTTGGCATCCATATCGTCGATCTGGTGGACAAGCATGGCCTCCACGGTTTTCGGCCGTTTCGGCGAGCCGAATTCCAGCATGCCGTGATGACTGAGAATCAGGTGCCGTAATTCCATGGCCAGGTTGGGAGGAAAATCGGGGATCGTCGCGATTTTCTCGTTCAACATCTCCAGGCCGATCACGATATGCCCGATGAGGCGGCCTTCATCGCTGTAATCGATGTTCCCCTGATACGTAAACTCCCTGATTTTTCCAATATCGTGGAGAATGCCCCCGCGATCAGGAGATCACGATTGCTTTTGGGGTAATGATCCGCCACCATAGCCAGAAGGCGCGTCACCGACAGGGTGTGCTCGAGGAGCCCCCCGATGCTGGTATGGTGAAAACCCTTGGCGGCCGGGGCCCGGCGAAAAGGGCCCGTAATTTCGCTATCGGAGAAAAACGCGTCCAGGAGAGCCTTCAAATGCGGCGACACGACCTGATCGGCAAAACCCGTCAGTTCCCTGTACATGGCGTCAATATCGCCCTGGACGGCCGGCAAAAAGTCCTCCCAGGTCATTTCCTCGGGAGTCGCCGCCCGCACCCGGTTCGCCGGCATCATCATGCCGGTGACGGGTTTTGCTTGATTCCGCTGTTTATAAGGCTGTTTGTTTTATGCAGGTTAAAACCGGATACGGTGAGTGGTGCGCTGAAGAAAAGGCAGGAAGATGGGCGATATTAAAGAAAACGTTTCGATCGGCGGCAATGAGGGGAAAGATTTTAACGCAGACGTGAAACCACCCCGGCTGTTTCTGGTTGATGTCTCCGTCAGTCCGGAAACTGCGACGGCGATCGCCGACTACATCGCAGTGCGGGGGAAAATGAACGTCATCCGGCATGTGGGGGTTGCGGCACCGGTTGATTCAGGCGAGGATCACGATCCGTTTGAACGCTACCTGGCGGCGGGAATCGGGAAGGCAACCTGTGTTTTGGTCCTGGTGTCGCCGGCGCTGCCGCATCCCTGGTGGTTGAAACGTTTCGCGGAACTGGGGCGTTCTGCCGGCGTTGCGCTTGCCTTGCTGACCCTGAAGGGTGCCTCAGACCCGCCG
>CAYOYJ010000125.1:0-6884 GCA_964408155.1 uncultured Syntrophales bacterium | reverse complement strand
TCTTTCCAATGGGTCGTCCTCGGGCGCGGGTTTCATTTCCCATTGCGCAAAGAGATCTTCGTCATATTGATCCCGGTCTCCGGCGGTGGCTGATACCAGCTGGGTGTAGCTGGCGACTTTCCACGTCGTGTCGATTCTGCCTGAAAATTGACGGCAGGCAAGTGTTTCTGTCATGAGGACCGGGCGATAGGCATTTTCCCGGCCTGTCGGCAGGGTTTGGAGTTGGATGGTCTTGCCGGACATTGCGGCGATCAATTCCATGTCGCGTATAAAATCTTCGGGGCTCAAGTGTCGATGACGCTCCCGGACGACGTCGGCAAGACCGGTTATCGGCAGATCATGACTCTGGTGAAAGAGATAGGCCGGTGCAGAATGCCTGACATGCTGCATGCGCCCCCAGACAAAATAAGTCCGGTGACGTGCCCGGGTAAGGGCGACATAAAGCAGCCGTATGTCTTCCGCCAGGCATTCTTCCTCAAAACGAAGACGATGATCTGCGAACGTTTCGGAACCGAAATCCAACACGGGGGCAAAGGATTGCTTCGGATCGTGGTACAGAATATAGTCTTTTCCTTTTCTTGTACCGCTGCTTCCCCAGAAGAACGGACAAAAAACGATCGGATATTCCAGCCCTTTGCTCTTATGAATCGTGACCACATGCACGGCTTTTTCATCGCGATCCAGGCGCAGTTCATATTCTTCCGGCTGTGTTGCCGCCGAGTCGATCTGGTCGCTCAACCATTTAATCAGGTTATGCATGGCCAGATGATTGGCTGTTGCCGCCCGGTGAAGGAGTTCTCCGATGTGGAGCAGGTTCGTCAGACGGCGCTCGCCATTGACTTTACCCAGGATTCTGGACGGCAGGTGTTCGCTTTCCAGGAAGACGCGAAACATGCGGATAAAACCGTGATGATTCCACAAATCATGATAGCGGTGAAACCGGAGCAGGACTTCTTCCCAGGCCGTTTCATCCAGAGAAAGATCATGGATATCGTTTCCGCTCATGCCCATGATGGGGGTTACCAACGCCGCCCGAATCAGGGATGGGTTTTCCGGTTCCACCACGGCGGAGAGAATTTGCCGGACCTCATCCGCCTCCTGGGCGTGAAAGACGCTTTCCCGCGAAGAAATGACATAGGGGATATTCAGTGCAGCCAAGGCGTCACGGATTATATTCGCTTCCCGGTTGGTTCGGACCAGGATGGCCATGTCCGCGGGCAGGAGCGGTTTGTTGCCGATCACGGCACGCCCTTCAGACCCCAGACGGATCAGACGGGCGACTTCGGAGGCAACGGCAGCGGCAACAGACGGATAAAGCCCCGTTTTCGCCAACCCCTTGGGCTGGGCTGCCTCTACCGATTTCTCTCTCGAACCATCCTCTATGGTCTCTTCCGGGAGGATCCACCACTGGAAGGGCGGTTCCACATGGCGGTCGATGCACAGCAAGGTTTTTTCGGCCCGCTTCGCCGCAGTGACCGGATGATAGCGGATATCCTCATGAAGAAACGGGTTTTGCGGCATGCCGAACAGTGTGTTCACCGCCGTCAGGAGACCCGGTTCGGACCGCCAGTTCTCCACCAGGGTATAAATGCGGTTCATAGATCGGCGGGCTTCAAGATAGGCGAAGATGTCGGCTCCCCGGAAGCCGTAAATCGCCTGTTTGGGATCGCCGATGACAAAAAAAGGCCTTTGGTCCGTCGGATTCTTTGTCAGAAACAGGGTGTTGAAAATGGCGTACTGGACGGGGTCCGTATCCTGAAATTCGTCGATCAGAACGGCCTCAAACCGGTTGCGGATTTTTCCGGCCAGTTCTCGCCCCGTTTCAGCCCGGAGGGCTCCATAAAGATCGTTCAGCAGGTCGTCATAGGCAAACAGATTTCGGTTTTTTTTGAGCCGTGGCAATTCGATACGGCTCTGGAGGACGATCTCCCGGCGGAGAAAAAGCAGGTAATCTTCAAAACGCCGGGTGAGAAGATCGGCCTGCGCCACAAGTTGATCCGCGAGTTCAAAAAATGGATGGGCCGGAGCCTGATAACCTTTGTTGACACTTTCTCTGATTTTTCCGGTGGTCATTTTTTCAAAACCGGGCGGAAGGGGGAAAGGTCTGATACGGGATTCAAAAAAAGCCGCCGCGATTTCCAGCAGGGCATCCGCTTTCTTACCGTACACCCGGCCGTTGAGGCCAGGCCGGCGTAAACATGCCGCAAGGGAGTCCTTTTCTTTCTCCCAGAGATTCTGTGCCTGGTGCCGCAAGTTATGGAACCGGCAGATCTCTGCCTCTAACGAAGCAACATCCGGTCGAGGGGGCTCGGGAATAATGGTTACCGTTGGATTGGGATAGGCCTGTTTCAGAATGTCCAGGTAATAGTCGGGATTCAGACCCTTTTCCAGACTGTAAGCCACGAATTCCGCGGGGGCCTCGTAGAAGTGGCGCCGCCAGAAATCCTGAGCAAATTCACGTTTGAATACGTCTTCATCGGGAATCAGCTCTGTTTCGAAGAGACTGCCGCTTTCAAAGGCATGTTCCTGCAGCATGCGATGGCAGAAACCGTGGATGGTGTATACGGCGGCTTCATCAAAATCCCGGATCGCCGACCGCAGCAGACGGCGGGCGATCTCTGCCCGGCCGGTGAGATTGATCTTGCCGACCAGGCTTTTGATAAAGGCGTCGTCACTTTGACCTTCGAAGAGATGCCTTTCCGTTTCAATCAAACGCCGCCGAATGCGATCCCTGAGCTCATCCGTGGCGGCAATAGTGTACGTGACAACCAGGATATTGCGGACGGCGAGTTCCTTTTCCAAGATAAGACGAACAAAAAGCCCTACGATGTTGTGGGTTTTTCCCGTTCCTGCACTGGCTTCGATGAGATTGGACCCTTCAAGGGGTGCATTGAGGAGATCTAACACCTTCATGGGGCAGCCGAAAAAAACGTTATCAATGGCGTTTTCATTACCGGCTGAGCTGGAGCGAATCTGTTACGCCCAGGGCGTCATAGATTTTGAGCGTTGCTGTTGACTGATTCAGGGTGTAGAAATGAACGCCCCGCACGCCATTGTCGATCAAGTCGCGCACCTGTTCGGTCGCCCAGTGGATACCGACATTTTCCACGTATTTGTCATCCTGGGCCCGGTGGACCGCTTTCAGCAGACGGGCTGGAAAACGCGTGCCTGCCGCGAGTTCGGCCATGCGAAGCATCCCTTTGGCGGACGTAATGGGCATGATGCCCGCAATGATGGGAACATGGATGTGCGCCAAGGCGCAACGCTCGCGGAAATCGTAAAAGTCGCGGTTGTCGAAAAAAAGCTGGGTACAGATATAATCGGCTCCGGCATCCACTTTTTGCTTCAGGTAATCCATTTCCTTAAGGCGGTTGGCTGTTTCCGGATGGCCTTCGGGATAACCGGCGACACCGATACCAAACTCGGGAAAGTTTTTCTTCACGAATGCAACAAGTTCCGTGGCATGGCCGAAGCCGCCGGGACACCGCTCGAAACAGGTCATCCCCGCCGGTGGGTCGCCTCGGAGGGCCATGATGTTCATGATGCCTTTTTCATGGTAACGCTTTAATATCTCAAGTATTTCGCTTTGATCAGCCCCCACACAGGTCAAGTGCGATACAACGGTGAGGCTCGTTTCCTCCCGGATGCGCAGGACCAGATCATGGGTCAATTCACGGGTCGATCCGCCGGCGCCGTAGGTCACACTGACATAAGACGGCTTCAGAGGAATGAGATCACGAATCGCCCGGTAGAGGCGCTCCGCACCGCGCAGATCTTTCGGCGGGAAAAATTCGAAGCTGAAACTGATTTTTTGGCTATCGAGAATCCGTGATATGTGCATATACACCAAACCTTCGGAAACGAAATTTGTTATTCTTTCGCACAACGGCCAGCCCAGGTCAAGTTTGAATCGTTGTTAGACGGCGGTTATAGGCCCTGAACGGATTGATTAAGATTCTACGACGGTATTTTTCTTCTCAGACAAAACGATTTGCGTCGCATGACGGGGTGATAGGATTCCTTGGACTGGGCCAGGCCTGCCAATCCCATATCGCTTTCCTTATTAATAAATGTAGATAACATCGGGGCCAAGGCGATCTTCGTTAATGATGCCGTCAATGCCTTCGTCTCTGCTGCGACCAATGGCTTTACCGGCTTCTTTTCGGGAACCGCCATAGCCCATTTTTACAAGTACATCGATGACGAGGCGCTCGAAGAATGACGGGGAACACTCTCTTACGCATTTCAGAAGCTCGGCCGAGAGGTCTTCGCGAAGTTTCTGGTACGCAGTTTCCAGAAGCTCACCAGGTGTTTGCAGTGTTTCTGTTTCGGCGGTTTCCGTCGTTTCCTCCCGTTCTCGTTGCTTTGCTCTGAACTCGACGAACTCAGGGAGTTGTTCCATGAACTTCACGTTGATTTCGGGTGGGCTCTTGGACAAGACTTCCCGGCCGCGTTGGGTAATACGGAAATGACCGCGCCGCGTGGCCTCCGGCAATGCAGCCTTACTCATATAAGAACGCGCCCAAGCGACGCGATTATCGAATCTTGGTTGCCGACCACTCGGCAACATTTCATTCTTTTCGGCGTCCGTAAGCCCAAACTCTTCTGACAAGCCCTCGATCCCTTCCCGGAGGGAATGTCGTTTCCGTCCGCCGCAAAACCGAGTAAGAGAAGCATAATTGACTGGTAATCAGGTATCGCCATGTTTGGTTCTTCTTTTGTTGACGGCTAACGAAAGCAGTTAAGCGGCCCGACCGGCGACCGCATGTTGAACGAAGGCGAGGAATCACAAACAAGAGACATTGGAATTGCCAGTGCCGGTTGGGTCCGACTTGAACGAGGGGTTAGGCGTCATAGCCCAAGATCACTAAGCCCGGGGTGGTCGTCTGGCCTCCGCCCCAAAGACCAGTGATACTTGCGCTGTTCTGGTGAGATGGGTAGATCGTTGATGCTCGCGATGCGCCTCTTCATAAAACCATTCTCGTCGAATTCCCAGTTTTCATTCCCGTACGAGCGAAACCAGTTGCCAGAATCGTCACGCCATTCGTAAGCGAAGCGCACTGAAATACGGCTATCCGTACACGCCCAGAGTTCTTTTATAAGGCGATAGTCCAACTCCTTCGCCCATTTCCGTGTAAGGAATTCCTCAATTGCAGCTCGACCGGAGAAAATTTCAGCACGATTTCTCCAAACACTGTCAGGTGTGTACGCGAGTGAAACGCGCTTGGGGTCCCGGGTATTCCAAGCATCCTCCGCCATGCGAACCTTCTTGGTGGCAGTTTCGATTGTAAACGGCGGGAATGGTGGGCGAGGTTCTTCTGTAATAGACATAAAGCGCTCCTTTACTGTGTTGTGGTCGACGCCTACGTGCAGATCAGCCGCGAGTTTACGAGTCGGCTGGATTTGCCTGTTGGGCAATCATATTTATCCGATGACATGGATAGTCTCCATGTCTCCGATAGACATTTAAAATAATTAAGTATCCTCTCACCGGAACCCCGCCAGCGCGCATGAACCGCGCTTGCATAGACCCCCAGCACGAAGACTCGTTTGGGACTCCTGTCCGCCTGTTGGACGGGCATGATCGGCATGCCGAAGGGGAAGGTGAGCACCGGCCTCCTATCTATCCGGGTGACAAGCTAGGCATGTCTTGCCAGCCACGCCTGGACATCTTCTGATTCAGCCACGTCCGCGCCAAAGTGTTCATGAAGCCACGCTCTCTCCACGGGATAAATGAGCATGAGCCGAGCGGGGCTGTGTTCGCGCGAACGAGCCAGGAGAAATGTAGGGCATTGTTCGATGGTGTCAAGTTCGTACACCTTGTCACGGACACCTTCGGGGTAGTTGGCGTGATAGAAGGTCAGCGAGAACCTCCGGCCACTTTTCGGCTGGACTTCTTCGACTCGTATCGGTGAATACGACCGGATCTCGCTTCCGAACTCCTCGCCAATCAGTTCGGCCGCGTACCAGCAACCCGGCTCCAGAACGAACCTCTTCATAGTTCCGCCTAACGACCATGCTTACCGGCTTGTGTGAGCGGAGCGTAACACAAGTCCGCGTAGAGCATGAGGCTATGTTTCTATCGTTATAATATCACGGCATTTACCAAGTGATAAATCTAAATACTTTTTTTCAATTCGTTTAAAAGTTACATTTGTAAATGATAGCCGATATTCCATTTGATGAGCGTAACCAGAGCTTTTCTGAAATACATTATAATGCCATCGTTGATTATTATGAGCTTCTTTTGTAACTTCTTCTCCCCTATTGTATTTTACTTTTCCTAAATGAGGATAAAGTATGAAGTCAGCTAACTTAGCAGTGGAAACAATTCTATTTACAAATTTTTCAGCATCATGAATACGGACTATTGCATCATAGGAATCATTTAAGCCTTTAAGAATTTTTGGTGATGCCTCTGGTATAGCACTACACCAAATGAAAACCTCGTTTACAGAACCACATTCCATCGGGTGACCGTCTAATTTCAACATGCCTTTGGCTTCGTTTACGTCGCCAAGCTCGGGATTTTCAAGATTTTGATAAAACTCGATAGAATTCAAGCGAATGCAACCTTCATCGCGGAGTTTCAAAGCCCACTTCATTTCAGTTGCCTTGATTAATGAATCTGGAAATGGAAATTCATTATATTCAATGCCATTAACTACCACTGTTCCATTCTTTGTCATCTGAACTTTTCTCATTGTTCATGGCATAACATATACTTAACTTGCAACGCGTACATTGGCGCGATTTTTGCCAAGCGAAGCGACAGCAAAAAGCGTGACAATAGCGTTGTTAAGTTGAAGCAGTGGTTCTGCGAATCTATTTAGTCGTCCCTGAAAAATATTTGATCTTATTGATATTATTTGTTTATTTATCAT
>CAYOYJ010000124.1:0-6907 GCA_964408155.1 uncultured Syntrophales bacterium | reverse complement strand
AGATTAAAGCCTACAATCCTGCGATCCCCATCATCATCATGACCGCCTTCGCCTCCGTAGAAACTGCCGTGGACGCCCTGAAAAGCGGCGCTTACGACTACCTCACCAAACCCCTGGACTTCGATGAACTGAAAATGACGATACAGAGGGCCATGGACCATTCCCAGCTCAAAAGGGAAAACCGCCTGCTGAAGGAAAGTCTCTCCAATCGTTTCGACCGGCGGGACATCATCGGACGGAGCGCCGTCATGACAACCCTGCTGGACACCGTCGTCCATATCGCCGGATCCGATGCCACCGTCCTGATTACCGGAGAATCCGGCACGGGCAAGGAGGTGATCGCCGCCGCAATCCATTTCAACAGCCTGCGGAAAGAAGGACCTTTTATCCGCATCAACTGTGCCGCCATCACGGAAACGCTTCTGGAGTCGGAACTTTTCGGTCATGAAAAGGGTTCCTTCACCGGGGCGGATCGCAAACGAGAGGGGAAATTCCGCCTGGCCGACCGCGGGACACTGTTCCTCGACGAAGTGAGCGAGATGTCCCCGGGCATGCAGGTCAAGCTGCTGCGGGTGCTTCAGGAACGGGAAATCATGCCGGTGGGCGGCGACCGGGTCATCAAAGTGGATGTGCGCGTCGTCACGGCTACGAACAAGGATCTGCTGCGGGAAACCCGGGAGGGGCATTTCCGGGAAGACCTTTATTACCGGTTAAACGTTGTCGCTTTGACCGTTCCGCCCCTTAGGGATCGGCGGGAAGATATTCCTCTGCTGGCCCATCATTTCCTGACCCAGTTTGCCGAAAAAAACCGTAAAACACTCAAAGGATTCACCCCCCGGGCCATGGATCAACTGCTCAAATATGATTGGCCCGGCAACGTCCGGGAACTGATGAACGCCGTTGAAAGGGGGGTTGTTCTGACCCGGACGGATTACCTCGACGTGGAAGACATGCCCCTGATTCACGGTATGGCGCCCCCTTCACTTACTTCGTCCGAGGCTTGGGGAACCGAGGCGCCCGCGGCCCCGTCCCTGGAGGAAGTGGAAAAGGAAACCATTCTGAAAACTCTGGACGTTGTGAAGGGCAACAAGAGCGAAGCGGCCCGCCGGTTGGGAATTACCCGGCGGACTCTGCATCAGAAACTGCGTAAATACGGGATGATGTAGCGCTTTTTTATTTTTGCTTTGGATGTTTGTGATGATTGTTCTTGTGTATGGCGATCCAGTCCTGTGCATCCACCACGATCGTCTGCACTTCCGCTTCCCGGCATGTAATACAGGTCATGGCCTGGCTCATGGGCATGTCGGACCGGCGGCTCAGGTATTGTAACTGGGCCAGAGGGGCGAATTTCTTACCGCAGACCCTGCAGGCAGCCATTTCAAAAACCCGTTCCCAAATCATCCGGCGGTCGGTACCGACCGATTCCATCCGGATGTACCCCGTCGGACAGACGAAGGCGCAGGCTCCGCAGCAGATGCAGGAATCACCCAGATAGCCGATCCGGGGCGGTTCTCCCGGATGATCCGGTCCCCGGTCTTCAAACCGCAGGGCGTTCACTTCCACGATTTCCTGGCAGGTCCGTACGCACAGACCGCAGAGGATGCATTCGCGGCTGTCCTGACTGGATTTTTCCACCTTGACGCCGAGTTTTTCCGCCATTTCCCGGACTTTGCGGGTACCGGGATATTTGTAGTAGAGCAGCTCCGCCGCCGCTTTCCGGCTACGGCGAATTTCCGGAGAATCGGTCCGGACCGTCATGTCGGGTGCAATTTCCGTGTTGCAGGCAGTCGTTAATGCCCACTTCCTGCCCCTTTTTATCTCGACGACACAGAGGCGACAGGACCCGAAAGGGGAGAGGCTTTCATGATAGCAGAGGGTGGGTATCCGGATATGGAGCTTGTCGACTTCGGCCAGGATGGTCGCCCCTTCCCTGGCTTCAACGGTACGGCCATCAATATGGATGCGCATCAATTCGACCTCCCTTCGGGCTGTTCCTGTTTTGTCTTCTCCACCTCCCAGACCATCAAACGATAGCAGCGCAGACAACGCCGCGCTTCTTCCATGGCTTCATTTTGGGAAAAACCGGTTTCTACCTCACGGAAATCGACCAGCCGGTCCGACTGCGGCAGCAGGTTCACCCTCACAGCTCGTTTTGTAGGAAGAAAACCGTTGTCTCTTTGCAGGGTCGTATTGATCCCGGTATACACGTTTTGCACTGCAAAGGGCTTTCCCTGGAGATGGGCGTCGATACTCCGGGCGGCACGGTTCCCCATGTCAAGGGCTTCAATGAGGGTGGCCGGTCCGGTGACGCAGTCTCCGCCGGCGAAAACGCCCTCCCGGTCTGTCCGGCAGGTAAGCGGATCCACCCAGATCTTATTGCCGCGGATCAGCGCCTTCCGGTCCTTTTCCGTCAGGAAGGAGGTGTTGATTTCCTGACCGGTGGCGGCGATGACCATATCCGCCTTCAGGACAACATTCGATCCGGCGACAGGGATTGGTTTACGGCGGCCGCTGTCATCCGGTTCTCCCAGTTTCATTTTCACGCATTCGAGGCCTTCGATCCGGCCCCATTTGCTGTGGACTTTCACGGGCGATGTCAAGTAGCGGATCTTGACGCCTTCCTTTTCGGCTTCGGCGATTTCCTCCGGTTGGGCCGGCATCTCCTTGCGTGACCGGCGGTACAGAATTTCCACATGTTCGAACCCGAGGCGCAGGCAACTCCGGGCACAGTCGACGGCTACATTGCCCCCCCCGAGAATAAAAACCTTCTTGTGGGGCTTGATATCGGAATGACGATCCTGAACCGACCGCAGGAATTCGATACCCTGCTCAAAACCCTCGACCAGTTCGCTTTCTCCGGCCAAGCCGATGTCGGCCCCCCGATGGGTGCCAACAGCCAGAAAGAGGGCCTTGAACCCTTTCTTTTTAAGGTCCTCCCATTTCAGCAGATCGATGTTCCGGTTCAGGCAGACTTCCACACCCATCCGCTTGATCAGGTTGGTTTCGTGGAGCAAAACCTCCTTGGGAAGGCGGTAATCGGGAATGCCGACCGCCGCCATGCCGCCCATGACCGGAAGACCATCGAAAACGGTTACACCGTAGCCCATCAACCTCAAGTGATAGGCGGCCGCCAACCCGGCTGGACCGGCTCCGATAATGCAGACTTTTTCCTTTTTCGACAACCGTGACAGAGGCAGGGGTGAGCATCCTGTCTGCAGATCCTGATCAGCCGCCGCCCTTTTCAGAAGGCGGATCGCCACCGGTTCGTCTACTTTGCCGCGGACACAGACTGCTTCACAGGGATGGGTACAGGCGCGGCCGACCACACCGGGCAGAATGCATTTTGAACGGATCAGGGCCAGGGATTCACTGAACTGAAAATTCTTTATTTTTTCGATATAGGCGGCTATCGGCAGTCCTGCCGGGCAGGCTTCGATGCAGGGGGCGGTTACGGCGGATTCATAGCCGTGATTAGCCAGTTCCCTGTCTCCCCGGATGAGGGCCAGAAAGTCGTTTTTGAAATAGCGGACGGCATCCGCCACCGGCACTAAAGCGGCCGCCCGGCCGAAATTACATTTCCCGTTGACGGAGACTTCATAGGCGATCTCTTCGATGGTCTTCAGATCCCGACGAGTGCCATCGCCCCCGACGAATTTACGGAAAATCTCCATGACCCGGTCGATGCCGATCATGCAGACCGAGCATTCACCACAGGAAATTTTCCGGGCTTCCCGCAGGTAGGCATAGGTCAGGGATGGAATGTCCGTGTCCGCTTTGCGGATGACAATCCCGTTCCAGGTCATCAGGCCGTTGAACGGCAGATCTTTCAGTTTCTCCGGGCAGGCGTTCCCGGGAAGGGCGGTAGTCTTTCTTTGATCGGTGAATTTACCCCCCCACGTGCTTATCAAAGGAAAGCCGTATCGGGATGGCAAAGATTTCTTTTGCTGGTTACCTTTTTCGATCGGGTGTTGCTTCTTCATCGCGTTCACCTTTTCATCAAACCGGTTATGGGTCCACAAGCTCATGGCGTGAAACGTTAGTTGTCGTGCTATGTTCAAATGCAGGCATCCTGAACACAGTAACCGCATCAACAGCAACACAGAAATGAAAGAACTCTTTATGTCCTAAGAGAAATACCGAAACCGGGTTGGGATTGCAACCAAAAAAAAACGGACGCCGTATATCGGCGCCGGTTTATTTCTTTTCGTGCAAATATCGAGGAAAAACGATAGAAGAGCGAGACGTGCAAGATCAAACTCAGGAAGGTGCGTTTTGAGTAAGTCGAAAAAACCGATCAGTTCGTCGCCCGACTATCCCCTCTATGAAAAATTGAAGAGAAAAAACCCGAAAGCCGCCCTGTTTTGGCTGGCCGGCGACCGCCTTTATCACACCGGACTGATGTTGACGCTGTTGGCGATCCCCGCATTGTTTTTTGTCTATAAGCAATATGGAATAAACGACTACTTCCCCTGGCTAATCGGAGGGCTGGTCATGTCCGTGGGTATGTTATTCACAGGCCTCTTTTTTAAAAGAGAGGCCTACAAACGGGCGATTAAAGCGGGGATGGATATTTCCAATTCGTAATAAATGTCCCGTCATCTATCTCGACCCGATTTTTCATTTCAGGCAAGATAGGCTTTCCAGCCGGCCAGAAGGGACGCCGCCTTGAGGTTAAGCGCTCCCGACGCCTCGGCGACCGGGGTAAACCCGCATTCGCGGCATCGGATATTACCCCGGCTTTTGACATAGCAGCCCTGGGTAATTGTGCCGTCCGGATCGACATTGATCAGCAGATCATCCCGGCACGACCAGGAATTGTCGATCATTCGCCGCAGTACACTGCTGGAGTTGATCAGAGGAATTTCTTTTTTCAGACGTATCGCACTTTCCAGGGCCAGTTTTCTTTCCTCCGGAGACAGGGCCAGGGCGGCTTCGCCCTGATCATAGGGATAAAAAAGCTGGAGCGTCAGGCCTTTAACCGCTGGAATTGTTTTAAGGTACGCGGAAAGAGGCGCCAAGTCACGCCAGTTTTCCCGATTCATCGTGTAGTGTATCATGACCCGGGGGTGCGTCGTTGCACTGAGATTTTCGAGAATGTCTGAGTAGGATCCTCCCCGGAGTCGGTTGTGCGTTTCCCGCAATCCGTCCAGACTGACCCATACCGTATCGGCCCCGCAGTCCAAAGGAAACGTGCCGTTGGTCGTCACCGCAACCCGGAGAAACCTTTTTTGGGCATAGGCAATCAGGTCGTGCAGGGTATGGTTGCCGTCGTCCCAGAGAAAAGGTTCGCCCCCTTCAAAGACGACGATCAGTGTACCCCGGCGATGCAGTTCGTCCAGTGCCAGAGTGGCCGTCTGCCAGGACATGTGCCCGTTTTTTTCTGAAGCGCGCCGATGAAAAGGACAGGCCTTGCAGGAAAGATTGCATCGATAGGTGAGCTTGAAACTGGCCAGAAGCGGGATGTTTCTCCCGAGGACCCGGCGCTGAAACCAGAAGCCGGGCAACTTCTCCAGTCCCCGGAATCTTTGCGGTTTATTCTGCAAAGCCTTCAAACGATTTCCTCCGCAATCGATCCCGGCACGCACCAGAGACCGACGCCAAATGCAATGGGAACGAAACTTTGTTCAAATCAGACCCGGTTGCCCACCTCCCACCCCACCCATCCTTGGCCGAAAATCGGCAGGGCGCAAAATAACATGCTCATCCAGAGGATTAAAGTATAAATTGACCATGACCGGATCTTGCAGGTTAAACGGAACTTTGAGCTCCGGAGGTTTCAAGGACTGTGGCTGCAAGGCTGGATGTGTGATACGGAATCCCTTTGCCCGTTCCTTGCCGAAGAACCCCGTCATGGGAAGGAGCAGGATTGCTTCCACTGTCACGACAAATGGATGGCATCGCACCAGACAGGGCGCCACCGCTTCGGCGTGTACCCGGATATCGCCCTGCCAGTTCCTCATTAAATCATAGCTCAAAACGTTTTCATCTTTCCTGGAGAAAATATTCAGGTCCAACACCGCCTGCTCCGATTGTCCGGGTCATGATAGAAACAAGCGGGGATGTCACTGCGCTCCGGAGAAAATAGACCGCCTGTTTCCCCGTAGCAGGGTCCTTGACATAAGCACATGGTTGAGGATCATGTCAATCCGCGCAAGATGCTGAATCAGCCCCAAGCCTGCGAGTTCCGAGGACATCCTGAACCTCCCCCAGTTTAACGGACACTTCAAAGAGTATACACAGACGTGGTATACGATGAAGGAGAAAGGGGTGTTCGATGCGAAGGAAGCGGAAAAGAGGGACTTCCCAGATTATCAATCACTTATCACATAAATATGGGAAATGTCCCCTCTTTTCCCGTAAGCCTTCCTGATCGACGCCGGTCACGCCTGTCTACCTGTTTTTGCTTGCCGCTGCGGCACCTTCCTGATATTTTCCGCCGAGTGAAATAAACAGACTCCAGGACACTCTTGAGAAAGGAACGCCCATGGACGAAAAAGTTAAACAGGCCATTTACCGCCAGGTAGAACAGGAACCCTTTGCGCAGAAATTCGGGTTAAAACTGCTTGCCCTCGACGAGGGTTACGCGAAAGTAGAAATGAAATTTACGGCCGACATGGAGAACATCTTCGGCCAAGCCCACGGCGGTGCTCTTTTTGCCCTGATCGACGAGGCATTTGAGACGGCGTCCAATTCCCACGGTACCATGGCCGTCGCGCTCAACATGAACATCACCTACACATCCGGTCCCACGGAGGGTGCTACGTTGGCCGCCGAAGCAAAGGAAATAAACAGAACGAATAAAACGGCTCTTTACGAAATCAGGGTCTGGGAGGAAAACCGGCTTATGTCATCCTGTCAGGCGCGGGTTTACAGGCTCGAGAAGCCCCGTCCGTTCCTGGAACAGACA
>CAYOYJ010000123.1:0-7123 GCA_964408155.1 uncultured Syntrophales bacterium | reverse complement strand
CATGGTCTTTATTGCCGTCGTCATCCTGCAACCGGCCCTCATTATGGCCATCGGTGTTGTGGTCGCCTGGAGGAGAAAACAGAAACGTTGAAAAAACCAATTTTCATTGCGGCGATTTTGTTTACCGTGCTGTTTTTCTTCTATCTCGTTTTCGAAGAGGACACGCCGGATCCAAAGGTGCTCCCCCAAGGAGAACGGTTCCTCCCCCTGAAAGCGTCAGATATCCAGGGACTTAGAATTGTTACCCGGGAAGGCCTGACACTCCGGTGCATGAAAGAGACGGACGGATCATGGGATATTATTAACGGCGAGCGGAAGGTCAACGCCGCCGAAAAGATTAACGATTTTCTGGAAGCCATCACGACCCTGACGGAAATAGACCATTTCCCGGTGGATGAAACCGCCCTGAACAAATATGGTCTTCAGGAACCAGCTACACACATAACGTTAACGGACCTCACCCGGAAAACCTATGACATTCTTGTCGGAGATAAAACACCGGATGCGTCGACCGGTGTTTATGTCATGTCTGCCGACAACAACCGGGTTGCTATCCTCGGGGCCATACTCAACTGGGAACTCTTCAAGCTCTCCAGCCTGTTCGTTTTATCGGATAGTCAACAGGAGTAATCAAAACAGGGGGTATACGATGAATCCTCTTATCTCGCGTATTGACCACGTGTCGATTGCCGTTCGTGATTACGCAAAGGCGGAACATTTTTTCCAAACGATACTGGGAGCGATCCCCGGCGCCTCCGCTCAAGACCCGCTTATGAAGTACTTCTGGCAAATTTTTTCCCTGGGCGATCTCAGCCGGCTCGAGATTCTGGAACCGACTTCCCGGGGAAGTTTTCTGGACAATTTTCTTTCCGACCGGGAAGGCGGGGTTCACCATATCACGCTCCAAACAAGAAATATCGAGGAAACAAAAACCTTGCTTGAGCATCACCGGATCCCTTATTTCGGTTACAACGAATATACGGGCGTCCTTTGGAAAGAACTCTTCATCCATCCACGAAATGCTTTCGGTGTGCTCATTCAGATCGCCGAATTCCATCCGAACGACTGGTTGCATGAAGATCTCAGACCTTCGGCTGATCAATCCTGGGCGATCAAGAAAACGGACCAAGGCATTCACATCGACCTGGCGCATCCCGGCGGCGGCAAAACCGGGTTCGACCTGAGCCGTGAGGACGCCCGAAAACTCATTGCCGATCTTCAGGCTGTGTGGGAAGATTAAGAGAAAAAAACATCTTCTCCACATCGCCCCGGATAAATTTATTCTTCGGACATTCGAAAAAGATTTTTTGATTTTCCTCTGTACATAACCCCCATTTCTCTGATAGCAGGAATCATTTTCGGCAAGAATTTTCATCATTAAGATTCTCTGGGAGCACGTTAAATGAAAATCGGGCTGGCGTGCCGGCATTTTCTCTCCACCAAGGGTGGACTTGAAAGATATACCCTGGCTATCAGTTCTGAGCTGGCCGGACGGGGCCATGAGGTCCATGTTTTTGCCCATTCGGGAGAAAAGCGACCAGGCATCCAACTTCACCACGTGCCGCTTTTCCCGCTGAGCTCACCGGGGAAAAACCTGTCTTTTGCTTATATGGCCGCGAAACGGATCTCCGAATTTCAAATGGATGTGGTCCAAAGCATGGAGCGGCTCTGGGATCAGGATATCTTCCGGGCCTCGGACGGCATCAACCCGGTCCAAATGGAACAACGCTATCCCCACCCTCTCGTCAGGGGATTCAAGACCATTACCCCCAGGAGACAGGTCTTAACCTATCTGGAGAAGAGGATCTTCTGCCGAAACGGCGCTCGTTTCATCATGACCAACTCAAAACTGGTCAAGGAACAGATATGCCGACATTACAGGGTATCCGGGGAAAGAATCCACGTCATCTACAACTGCGTTGATTTGCAACGGTATAATATTTCGGCAAAAGACCGGTTTCGGCAAGAGGTTCGGAACCGATACGGCATTCGTGAGCGGGAGACTCTGATCCTTTTCGCGGGGAATGGTTTTCAACTGAAGGGGCTAACCGTTCTGCTGGAGGCTCTGGCCAGTCTGGGCACTCCGCAAATCAGGCTGATGGTCGCCGGCAGTGATCCCGTCGATCCATACCGCAGATGGAGCGAACGCAATGGTCTTGGCAGCGCGGCAATATTTCTCGGTTATCAGAAGGACCTGGTACCATTCTACGGCGCTGCGGATCTTTTTGTCTTGCCCACACAATACGATCCCTTTGCAAACGTTTGTCTGGAGGCTATGGCCTGCGGTACCCCTGTGATCACCACACAAATGAACGGTGTAAGCGAAATTATCAATAGCGGTTATGACGGATATGTTTTGCTCTCCCGAAACCCAAAGGAACTTGCGGCCCGAATTCTCGATTTTTCAGGTCTTTCCGACAAACCCGTCTTCATAAACCGGGCGGTGGAAAAGGCTGCCGCGTTTACGATGGATGCTCACATGCGTCAGCTCATGGACCTTTACAAACTGGTTTGTGAGGCAAAAAGGAAATGAGCATCAACGCCGACAGAATTGTGATTGAACAGTGCCCCCACATGGTCGTGAATCGGGATTATGTGTCCATTCTCGAAGACCGTGGTCTGCTTGATTTCGATCGTCTATACCACTTTCAGGACGGTACCGCGGTCAAACAGATCCAGGATCGGGGCGTTCTCAGCATGGGAATCCGCTCAGGCGATGAAAACAGGATTTTCTTTCTCAAGCGCCATGTTGCCGTCCGGCCCGGTCTCTGGGACATGATCGGCGGCTTCTGCTGTGGCAAAAGCCTCTCGCCCGGCAGGTCCGAATTTGAAAATATCTGTGATTTCAGGGAAAAAGGTATTCCCACCGTGGTGCCGGTTGCCGCCGGCGAACGGAAAATAGGTTGCGGTCGCTACGAATCATTCCTGTTGACGGAAAGTTTCAAGCCATATATCTCCTTCGAAGAGATCATATATAAACATCCGGAAAGGCTGCAGGGACCGGAGGGCGCGCGGCGCAAATCGGCCCTGATCACCGCCATTGCCCGCCTGGCAAGGCAAATGCACGACGCCGGATTCAATCACCGCGATTTTAACGCCACCCATGTCCTGGTCGGCCCAGAAGATGCCGGGGGGAATTTTGCGCTGGCCCTGTTCGATCTGCAGCGCATGGACCGAAAGAAATGGCTGCGGCCCAAATGGTTTATCAAAATCATGGCGGAATTGGGTTATACCATGCCTGCCCCCCTCTTTAACGATCGGGATCGTTTACTGCTTTTCCAGAGTTATAAAGGTTCTGCGCGTATGGGCATGTTGGATCGGCTTCAGCTCCAGTGGATCAGAATGAAAATGACAAGGATCGGTAAGCATACCGATAACATCATGAAGACCCGGAGGAAATTGATTACCTAAAGACAAACGGCTTTTGAATATTTGGATAGACTTGGGGGAGATTTTGGGCCTCAATTGATCAAAAATGCATCAAAAAAAAACTCTCAATGATTAGCTGCCAATTTTGGCCTTATATTGCATAACGCAGCGTCCTATTGCCTCATAATAAAAGGTAACCGAAGAGTTGTCAGAGAGAGGTAAGATGACTTCTTGTGTATCCAGCACAGAAGGTCTATAAATAGAGAGTTTTCTTCACAGTCTTCGTGAACAAGCAGTGAATAAGATAACCAGAGAAAAGGATTAATCATTCATGAAGGGCATCATTCTTTCCGGCGGCTCCGGCACAAGGCTTTATCCCATGACAACGGTGGTTTCAAAGCAACTCCTCCCCGTTTTTGACAAACCGATGATCTACTACCCCCTGTCTATCCTGATGCTCGCAGGAATCAGAGATATCCTGATTATTTCCACTCCGAGGGACCTCCCTCTGTACCAGGAACTTCTGGGCGACGGCGTGAAACTGGGTTTGTCCATATCCTACGCCGAGCAACCCCACCCGGGCGGACTGGCGCAGGCATTCATCATCGGTGAATCCTTCATCGGCAACGATCATGTATGTCTTGTTCTGGGTGATAATATTCTCTACGGCGTCGGCCTCTCATCGATGCTTAAAAAGGCTGCTCAACTGCAGGACGGGGCGCTCATTTTTGGCTATTGGGTAAAAGATCCCGAACGGTACGGAGTCGTTGCATTTGATGAAAACGGCGTGGTGACCGGCATCGAAGAAAAGCCGGCCGATCCGAAATCGAATTACGCCGTAATCGGTTTATATTTTTACGACCACAACGTTGTGGAAATTGCAAAGAATCTCAAGCCTTCCACACGTGGTGAATTGGAAATTACGGATGTCAATAAAGAATATTTTTCCCGGGAAAAACTCAAGGTCGAACTCTTTGGACGCGGCATCGCCTGGCTGGACACCGGAACCCACGAGAGCCTCCTCGAAGCCGGCAATTTCATCGCCACGATTGAACATCGCCAGGGGTTAAAGGTGGCCTGTCTGGAAGAAGTAGCTTATCATCGCGGCTTTATCAGCAAGGCGCAGCTTCTTGACCTGGCACAATCCGGGGCAAAGAATCAGTACGGTGAATATCTGATGAAAATCGCAAAGGAAAAAGGATAAAAATGCCCTTCCGTTTCAAAACCCTCGCCATTTCAGACGTGGTTCTGGTCGAACCTATCCTTTTCCCGGATAACCGGGGGTTTTTCCTGGAAACCTTCAAGGCCACCGATTTTAGGATGGCCGGTCTGCCGGATCATTTTCTTCAGGATAACGTTTCCCGGTCCAGAAAAGATGTCATCCGTGGATTACACTATCAAAAAAATCCGAAAGCCCAGGGAAAGCTCATTTCCGTTCTGAAAGGTCGCGCCTGGGATGTGGCGGTCGATATCCGGAAGTCCAGCCCAACTTATCTCCAATGGGTTGCGATTGAACTGGACGAAGAGAAACGTCAGATGGTTTATATTCCTCCCGGATTTGCCCACGGATTTCTGGCTATGACGGATGATGTCCTGCTGCAATACAAATGCACCGAGCAATATCATCAAAAATCGGAGGGGGGAATACGCTGGAATGATCCGGATATCGGTATTGCCTGGCCCGTCCAAGCCCCGCTTGTTTCCGAACGGGACCGTCTGCTTCCGGACAGCCGCCATGCCGAGGTGTTTTAATTAATGATCTGGCTCATCGGAAACAGGGGAATGTTGGGAACAGAAGTTGAGGCGCTTCTGAAAGGGCAGAACACTCCATTTATTGCCAGTGACCGTGAACTTGACATTGGTGATCCGAGTCAGATAGAAAAGTTCGTTTCCGGCAAAAGTCTGTCGTGGATCATTAATTGTGCGGCCTATACGGCGGTTGACCAGGCAGAGGATGAACCGGACCTGGCTTTCAGGGTCAATGCCTCGGGACCCCTGAATATTGCAAATATAGCCGAGGCCAAGCATGCAAAACTGATTCATCTGTCAACGGATTATGTTTTCGACGGTATGAAGGAGGGGGCCTATACCGAAACGGATACACCAAATCCTATCGGTGTATACGGGTGTAGCAAATTGGCAGGCGAACAGCACATTACCCAAACCATGAAGCAGTATTTCATCATCCGGACCGGTTGGCTTTATGGTAGGCACGGCAACAATTTTGTCTTGACGATGCTGCGTTTGATGAGGGAAAGGCATGAAGTCCGGGTTGTTAAAGATCAGTGCGGATCACCGACTTACGCTCAGGACTTGGCCAGATTTATAATCGGTATAATTCTTGACAATTCTCATCATTACGGCATTTACCATTTTACTAACGCAGGAAAGACCTCGTGGTATGATTTTGCCTGTAATATTAAAAATCTAGCCACAGATAAGGGGGCTCTTAAAAACGAATGCCGGATGATCCCCATAACATCTGACCAGTTTCCGACAAAAGCCAAAAGACCTATGAATTCCTATCTGTCGAAGGAAAAAGTAAAAAGCATATTTAATAACATAACCATCCGGCCCTGGGAATCCGCCCTGGTCGATTTTATGTCCGAGCTCAGCACAGGAAAGAATTAAAATGAACAGAAAACTACAGAATATTCTGGTGACCGGGGGGGCCGGTTTTATCGGTTCCAATTACATCCATTACATGCTTGAGGATAATGTTTTTGATGGGCGTATCATCAATGTCGATAAGTTGACCTATGCCGGAAATCTGGAAAATCTCACGGAGATAGATCGAAAATACGGTGGAATTCGGTATTTCTTCGAAAAGGCCGATATTCAAAATTACGATGCCGTCAAGGCTATTCTCACCAAGTATCAAATCGACACGGTCGTGCATTTTGCAGCCGAATCCCATGTCGACCGGTCCATTTTCGGCCCGGGAGAGTTCATTCAGACCAACATCATGGGTACATTCAACCTTCTGGAGTGCGTCAGGGAAGCATGGCATGACCGCCAGGACGTTCTCTTCCACCATGTCAGCACCGATGAGGTATATGGTTCCCTCGATGAACAGGGGTATTTCTACGAGAGCACCCCATATGATCCCCAAAGCCCCTACTCTGCATCCAAGGCATCTTCGGACCACCTGGTCAAGGCCTATCATCATACCTACGGATTACCCATCACGGTATCGAATTGTTCGAACAATTACGGCCCCTACCAATTTCCAGAAAAATTGATTCCCCTGATGATCTTAAACATGAAAAACAACAAGCCCCTGCCTATTTACGGTGACGGTAAGAACATTCGCGACTGGCTCTACGTCGCGGATCACAACCGCGCCCTCTGGAGCATCGTTACCAACGGAAAGGCGGGAGAAACCTATAATATCGGCGGGGAAAACGAGTGGGAAAATATCCGCCTGGTTCATGTCCTGTGCGAGAAAATGGCTGCGGCAACAGGGGTGGCTGTGGATAAGTTCAGGCAATTAATCACCTATGTCAAGGATCGGGCCGGTCATGACCGGCGCTATGCCATCAACTGCGATAAGATTAAAAATGAACTGAGCTGGCGCCAAACCGTCGACTTCGATGAGGGCCTCACCAAGACCATTCGGTGGTATATGGAAAACGATGCCTGGCTGAATCACATTCTGGACGGATCGTATCAAAATTGGATTCATCTGAATTATGAGGCAAGATCATATCTGTCCAAGATAGATTTTTAAATTGAAGAGGGTGCACACAATCAG
>CAYOYJ010000122.1:0-7188 GCA_964408155.1 uncultured Syntrophales bacterium | reverse complement strand
AGTCGGTTGAACTCGGGTCGATCGAGGCGCAGCCAGGTGCCCGACGGCAGGAACATAACCTCGTCGCCACGGGTCAGCGCGGCGAACAGTGCCGCGAACTCGACGTCCTCGCCGTCGACGGTGACGTGCACCGAGAGGTCGAACCAGTCGGTGGGCCGACCATCGTTCGTCGGCTCGGGATCGGTGACCCCGAGTGCGATGAGCGGGTCGCCGGTCGCCTCCCGCAGGTCGGGCTGATCGGTGTCGATCTCGACGATGTACAAAACCACCATAACAGAGATATTGCGGCTCAGCTTGGGTTGTCGAAGACCTTGCAATTCCTGACATGGGATGCCATGAAGCTTCCAGAGCTGGGGACATTCGACCTTGTCATCGCCACGGACATGCTGGAGCACCTTAAGGATGATCTGGGTGGGGTCCAAATGTTCCGGGAAGCTCTGGCGCCGGGTGGATACATCCTGATCCATGTGCCCCATCTGACGCGCAATACCTTCGGCTGGAAGCGTGAAAACTGGATGGATGTGGAAGGGCATGTTCGCCCCGGCTATACGAAAGAAGGACTCACCGACCTCCTGACGAAAGGGGGGGTGCAGGTGAAGGCCTGCGTCTACAATTACAACTCCCTGGAAACTCTGGCCAACGACGTCAGCAAGGCGATCACGGGGGCGAAACAGGAGAACAAGGGGCTCTACGCCGTTGCATTTCCCTTCCTCATGTTGATTGCCTATTTCGGCTCCCTCTATCGCCCCCATAACGACGGATCGGGCCTTGTGGCCCTTGCCCGAAAAGAGGGCTGAATCCATGCGGATTCTGATTGACATTCTCCATCCGAAGCACGTTCATTTCTTTCGGCCTCTCATCCGGCGCTGGACTGGGAAGGGGCATGCGGTGAAGGTGGCGACAAGGGACAAGGACATCACCCATGAGCTCCTGGATATTTTTCAGATCCCTTACCTCTGTCTTTCGCGTCAGAAAAAGGGGATCGGGATGTCCCTGGAACTTCTCGCGCACTGGAGAAACCTGATCGCCGTACTGAAAGATTTCAAACCCGATGTAGTCATGTCCATCGGCGGCATCATGACGTCCATCCCCTGCAAGGTCCGGGGTATTCCCAACATGGCCCTGACGGATACGGAAACGGCGGAACTGGGCAACAGGATCTCTTTTCCCTTCGCTGATTGCGTCCTGACGCCGGAATGGTTTACAAAGGACTTCGGCAAGAGGCATTTCCGCTATCGCAGCTTTCACGAGTGGAGTTATCTCCATCCCGAAGAGTTCCTACCCGATCCCTATATGGTTCGCTCGGAAGGGATTAATCCGGAGGAGCCATATGCCGTGATCCGCTTCGTCCGCTGGGATGCCCTGCACGACCGCGGAGAGGAAGGTTTCCGCAGAGAGGATGCCACCCGCCTGCTTCAAGGACTTGCCGGAAAGATGAAAATCGTCCTGTCGTCCGAGTCGACGCCACCTCCGGAGTTTGTCCCGTATGCTGCAAAAGTGCGGGTGGACCGGATGCATCATGTCATGGCATTTTCACGTCTCGTTGTTGGCGAAAGCCCGAGTATGTGCGCCGAAGCTTCTCTCATGGGTGTGCCGTCGGTTCTGGCCTCCAGTTGGGCGGGTAAATGCGGAAACATGAAGGTCTTATCGGGACATTTCGGCCTCATGCAGGTATACGAGAAGGGGCTGGACGCCTGTGATGCCGCCCTGGACGTGGCCAATGACCCTCCGTCAAGGGAATCCATAGAAAATCATCGTGCCATGCTGATACGGGATCTGGAATATATCCCCGACGTTTTGGAAAGGCATATCCGGACATTAACCGGGGGAAGCCATGTCTGAACGACTGCCCGTGGAAGTCAAATTCATCGGCGAACCCTTCTGTCGGGAGGCGGTCATTCATACCCTGCGCCATTTGGCCATGCGCGCCGGATGGACGATCAGCCCCGGGGCGCAACACCGGATTCTCTATGCAACAACGGATAATCCCCGGGAAATAACTGCAGAAGAAAAGGATATTGTCATCCTGTCTTCATCATCTGTGAGCAGACATCTTGCGGAGAGTGATACCCCTTTGCCTTTCGAAACCATGGCGAACGGGCGCTTTCCGTTCCCGCATAAAAACTGGCGCACCTTTTCAAAACCGGGCTGGATCACGACCGATGTCATTGCCGGTGCGTGGGCCGTTCTGAACCTCTGGTATGAGGCGAGAACGCAAACTGTAGGGGCCGGAGATTGGATTTTATTTACGGAGGATTGGTGGCGAAAGGCGGGTTGGGCGCAACCGGAACCCGTTGTCGACAATTGGCTGGATGCAATTCTCACGGATGCGATCATGCTTGGATGGCCTTCCCGCGAGGAAGAAAAACAACCAACGGTCCTGCTGACCCATGATGTCGATTATCTCCCGTCACCTTTCAACCGTGGCATATCCCGATTGAGCCGCTCCCTGGTCCGCCATGTCGTCTCGCGGAAGCGTCCGGGCGATGCCATGCTCAATATGATGGCTTATGCCAGGGCCTGTAGGCAGACGCTGCCGTATTTTGATTTCGAGAAGATTGTAAGCGAAGAAACGATGCGGGGTGTCTTTTCATCTTTTCAGTTTGTTGCCAGGAGCGATCATGAGAACGATCCCGGATATGACATCCATCATCCCAACCTCAGGGAAATCTTACGCTACCTTGAGGAGAAGGGATTCGAGATTTGCCTCCATGGAAGTTTTCGGGCAGGAAACGATCCTGCGCGTCTGGTGGAAGAAAAAGGGCAACTCGAACAGGTTCTGCGGCGGAAGATCGCGGGCCATCGGCAGCATTACCTCCATTTCCATCCGCACTCTTTTTTCCGGGGGATTGAGAATGCGGGCCTGCAATACGATATGTCCGTGGGTTATAACGACATGGCCGGGCCCCGGGCGGGGACTTACTTTCCATATCGTCCTTTCGATATAGAGCGAGGACGACCCTATGTGTTCTGGGAGTATCCCCTGGTCCTGATGGATACAACCCTGGCGACCGGTTACGCCTTATCGCCGGCGGAGGCGTTCCATGCCGCCTGCAAAGAACTGGAGCGTGCTGCCGCTGCGCGGGGCTGTGTTTCCATCATCTGGCATCAGGAACAGCTCGGCGGTCTCCTGGATCCCGGGTATGACAGGGTTTACTGGGATCTTCTGGATGATTTGAGACGTCAGCAAATCCGCATGACATCAGGAAACAAAGTGCTGGCGGAGTTTGACGCATTATGGGAGGAGTCCCTCGCAAGATGAACGGAAAGCCTTCATTTTCGGAAAAAGACGCCGATTATTATAACCGCTTTATGGAGGGGTATTCACCCTATTCAGATCGCGACCTGGAGATGATGCTGAAACCCCTGGACGATATGGTCCTCCGGTTTGACAGGCCACGGATCTGTGAGATCGGGTCTGCGTCGGGGCAGTTTTCCCAGCACCTTGCCCGGCGTTATGGCAAAGAACGATTGACTTTGTATGGCCTGGATATCGCGGCCGGCGTTTTGGCTGTTTACCCCTATCACCGGATTTGCGGCAGTGCCTTTGCCCTGCCGATCCGGGATGAGGCCGTCGATATGGTCTGCCTGCCAGCAGCTTTGCATCATCTTTTTCCCCTTGAAGCATCACTGCCGGAGCTAAGCCGAATACTGAAAAAAGGAGGCATCCTTTACTGTCTCGAACCCAATCTGCATCACCCCCAGCGGTTCTTCTTCATGCGTTTTCAGGCCATGTATAATTTATATCGAAACACGAATGATGTCCCCGTTCATGCCGGTGCCTTGAAAAACGTGCTCAAGTCATATGGAATGTCAGTGGCCGGCTTTCAGTATGTAAGCCTTGAATTTGCCAAGCCCTCGATCCTGCAGAAGATCCAGAACCGGCTGGCGAGCATCGTTCGCCGGGAGTCCCTGAAAAAATATACTCTGCCCTGGTTTATTCTCATGGCCAGAAAGGGATAGTGCGGTTTGTCATGATGCACACGGATGATATCGACAATGATAACACGATTATGGATCCTGACATGACGAGGGTGAAATCTTTTACACCCCGACGGATCCTTTCTCTCGTGGTCCGGCTGTCGGTCACCATTGCCCTTGTCGTCTGGATCTGCCAATCCATCGATTGGGGAATCTTCAAGCAGATCGTCATCTCGCCACAGCCCGCTCCCCTGGCGGCATTTATTGCCTTCAGCCTCTTTTTTGTCTTCCTGGGCGGACTGAAGTTGTGGATTCTCCTGCGGTCCTTTCATCCTATGGGCTTGTGGCGTTTCTCCGTCTACTTTTTTCTGGCCAGCGCTATAGGCTCCCTGATTCCAAGCATCTTTGGTGATTTCACCCTGGCCGCACTGATGAAACGCAGCCGGATCGCCTATCATAAAAGCATCTCCATTATTGTCCTGGACCGTTTCCTGACCCTGATCCTGGCGGTCTTCGTCTTCACGCCGGTGACGCTTGTCCTTGTCCTTCCCGTGTCTGCTTTGAAGATCGGGGTGCTGACGATGGTTACCCTGATTACCTCCATTCTCGTTTCATGGCTCTCTGCTTCCATGCTTCCCCGGATTTTCAACCAATTTGCCACGATCAGGGATTTTTGGGGAACCATTGGCGATTTCATCCGTCATGATCGTCTCAGTCTGTGGATGAATGTGGGGGTTGGCTTTTTCCGGGGATGCATCTCCGGTGTGGCCCTTGCTTTTGCTTTAATGGCGGCCAACCTGCAACCTGCGCTGTTCCAGACGATCTGTATCGCAAATTCCCTCGCCGTCGTAACCCATATCCCCGTGAGTATCAGCGGTATGGGCCTCTACGAAGGGGGGGGGATGTTCCTGTTCGAACGAATAGGATTGCAGCGTGAAATGGTCCTTGCCGGCCTTTTATATCAGCGGGCCTATATCCTGATCTGGTCCGTTGTGACGATCATCATCCTGGGCGCCATAATCCTGGTTCGCCGTCAAAGGAGACAACGTGAGGATTTCCAGGAAAGAAATCAACCCTTGTCTGAGTTGCCGCCATGATCCCCGTCAGTAAGCCGGCATACGCCCTTGAAGACCTTCGGGCGGCTATTTTTCATGATTCACGGGCGATCCATGCCTTTGAACGGGAACTTGCTGCGTATTTTGATTTTCAGGATGCCATTGTTTTTCCCTACGGACGGAGCGCCCTTTATGCCGCCCTGAAAGCGCTTAGCAGTGAGGATGGGGAGGTTGTCCAACCTGCTTACAATTGTGCTGTTGTCGCCCATGCGACGGTGGCTGCCGGGTATCGTCCCGTCTTTGTTGACGCAACAGACGCATTGCCCAATCAGGATGAGGACCGGATGTTGGATGCCGTCGGTAAGGAAGCGGTGGCCGTTATCCCGACGAGCATCTATGGCATGACCTTCCCTGCGGACCGGCTCTGCGAGGAAATCCGCCACCGCAACAGGAATGCCCGCATCCTGGTGGACTGTTGCCAGGCCTTCGATGCAAAGTGGCAGGGGCGGTTATTGATGCATTCCGGTGATGGTGCTCTGCTGGCGTTCGGGATCGGTAAACCCATGACAACTCTGTATGGCGGCGCCCTCTTGACGAATCACCTTGAATGGGCCAAAGCGGTCCGCGCTTTCCGCGATCATCACTATAAAAAACCATCTGCCATACGGGCGTTTCAGCGGATGTTCTATTTTCTGGCTTCCTGGGCGGCGCTGTCTCCCGCCATGACCTCCCTGACGGATTTTCTCATCAATACCGATACACCGTTCAGCCGTTATCTCTGGAACCTGCGTGCCCGTGAGGCCATCCGCCTTCCGGAAGATAATGAGGTTTTGATGCTGCCCCTGGAGGCGGCCATCGGGAGAGAACAACTCCGTCGGGCAGAGGATTTCATGAAACGGCGCCGGGAAATCGCCAGCGCCTATGGCCGGGCATTTGCCCGATTGTCTCATATTGAGGTGTTACCCTGGCTGGAAGGATCAACGTACACCATCTATTCGATTCGCTTGAAGCAACCGGATGATAGGTTCCGCATCATGTCTCTTATGAGGAAGCAAGGCATCCAATGCGATACCATCCTGAGCTATGTGATCCCGGGACTCGACTGCTACAGGGAGATCGGTTTTTCTCCGGATCCTTTCCCCTGCGCCCATGCCTGGGCAAGCACCGTCATAAACCTTCCCAGTCACCCGTCCATGAAAGACCATCATGTGCATGCAGTTATTCGGGCGATGGAGACGACCTTTGGAGACGCATATGGTTAATCTCCGGGCATCCATCGAATCTTTGCGTTCTGAGTATGACATGCGTCTTCTCGATCCTGTCGAACGCAGGTATCAGGCGGAGCGGCTTTATAACGCACTGCTTGAGGCGGGTCTCTGGCCTGCCGTTCCCCGCATCCTTGATGTGGGCTGTGGCGCCGGATTGAAGCTCGCCTTCCTGGGGGATAAGGTGCGGGAACGCGTCGGTTGTGATATCCGCCGAGACGCATATCTCCAGATGACGGATCATGTACAAGGTATCCGTTTTGTGCAGGCGAGTGGCATGAAGCTGCCTTTTCCCGATGAGTGCTTTGATCTTGTTACATGCATCAGTGTTGTTGAAGAGCTTCCGGACTTCAGGGCAGCCATGGCGGAAATGGCCCGCTGCGTGGCTCCGGGAGGAATCCTGTGTATAAACGTAACAAACGGCATTATTCTTCGTCCCCTCTATCGTTTTGCCGAAGGCCTGGGTAAGAAAATCCCGGAAAGCTGGTGGCATTACGTCCGTGCGAGTGAGCCCATTGTCAGGGAAAATCCGGCAGAGGGGTATGGCATCTCAGAACTCTCCGAATGGCATTACGTCCACTTGACGTCCTTCATGATCAGAAGTCAGTCTCTCATTCTGAGAGGTTTGCCATTTTCCTGGATCAGTCGAATCTCAATGCGGTTTTCTCCGACCTTTGTTCATGCCTGGCAAAGACCGCCCAATGCGAAGGGAGGGCGTTAATATGTGCGGTATTTGCGGGATCTCCGGGGCCGGTGTTCAGCGGCAGATCGTGGAGAGGATGAATAATGCCATCGCTCACCGGGGGCCGGATGGCCAAGGAATCTATGAGGATGAAGGCATTTGCCTGGGCCATTGCCGTCTTTCCATTATCGACCTGCTTGCGGGAAACCAGCCTATGGCGAATGAAGATGGATCGATCCAAGTGGTCTTCAACGGTGAAATTTAT
>CAYOYJ010000121.1:0-7452 GCA_964408155.1 uncultured Syntrophales bacterium | reverse complement strand
ACCCGTTTTAACGGCCATCATGATTACCGCCCGCGCCGGCTCGGCCATCACAGCAGAAATCGGCATTCAACGCATTTCCGAGCAGATCGACGCCCTGGATACCATGCGGATTGATCCGCTCAAATACCTGATCAGTCCGCGCATTGCCGCTTCGATCATCAGCTTCCCGATTCTGACAGCCCTGTTCGACTTGATCGGTATTGTGGGCGGGTATGTCTCTGTGGTCAGTGTGCTCGGTGGCACCTCGAACGCCTATTCTTATCGTGTGCAATCCAGTCTGGAATTGAAAGATATCACCGACGGATTTATAAAATCCATTGTTTTTGCTGTGATTGTTTCCACGGTTTGCTGTTTTCAAGGTTATTTCGCCCATATGCGTGCGGACAGTCATGGCGCCAAAGCGGTCGGACTTGCCACCACCTCGGCCGTCGTGCTTTCCTGCGTGTTGATCCTTCTGTCCGACTATGTTGTGACATCCCTGCTGATTCAATAAACCCATGGATAAGCCCTTAATTGAATTCCAAAATGTGACCAAACGCTTCGGGACAAAGACTGTTCTCGATCAGGTCAATTTGAAAATCTATGAAGGACAGGTGACAACCATCATCGGCCTCAGCGGCGGGGGAAAGAGCGTTCTGCTCAAACATATTATTGGGCTGCTGCAACCGGATGAAGGAACGATTCTTTTTCGCAACCGCCCGTTGCGTCACAGCAAGGGCCGTCATACCTCCTTCGCCAAAGGCGAGATCAGTTACATGTTCCAGGACAACGCCCTTTTCGACTCCATGAACATCTTCGAAAACGTCGCCCTGCCCCTGCTGGAAACGACAAATCTACCTAAAACTGAAATAAAAAAGCGCGTCTTGGCGCGACTGGAACAGACCGAACTGACCGAAGCCAAATACAAATACCCCTCAGAACTTTCAGGCGGCATGCAGAAACGTGCGGCCTTAGCGCGGGCGCTGATCACGGACCCCAAGATCGTCCTCTTCGACGAGCCCACATCCGGTCAGGATCCGGTCCGGAAAAACGCGATTTTGAGCATGATCGCCCAGTACCAGAGAAAATTCGGGTTTACAGCCATTCTTGTCAGCCATGAAATACCCGACGTTTACTTTATTTCAAACCGTATCCTTGCCCTCTATAACAAGAGAATCGTTTTCGAGGGAACACCTGAGGAACTGGAAGATTTTGATCATCCGTTCAATGACGAAGTCATTCAAAGTCTTGAAGGATTGCAGGCTGAACTGACAGGGCTTGCGTCACGACGACGTTTCAAGGTTCTGTATCACGCCCAGATGAAACGAGGCCAACAGGGGGAGATTTATTCAGTGGCTCTCTTTACTCTGGACGCCTTGGAATCAGTCATCAACTGCCTGGGTTACGATATCGCCCAGGAAACAGTTCAACACCTGGGTTCCTTTATCAACAAACAGTTCAGCCCCGTTGGCGGTTTTTCCACTCGTTTCAGCGCCAATCAGTTCGTAACCGTGCTACCCTATACCGACCTTGCGGAAGCAAAAGACATCCTGAAAAATTTCATCGCAGATTTTACGGAATATGGTATCCATAACATCGTCAATGGTAACGGCGAAAAGCAGCCTCAGAATGCCTGCGCCGAATTTTCCATTCTGGTCGGTCTCGCTCAGGGTCAACCATTGATGAATATCGAATCGGTTATTGACACGGCCGAAAAAAATCAAACAGAAATCGGCCGCGTAAATTGTTCGTAAAAAAGGAGTCATCTGATGAGAAAATTTGCCATGGAAACGACCGTCGGCATCTTCGTTTTTCTGGGGTTCATTCTGATCGGTTATATGACCGTTAAACTGGGCCATGTCACCTTTTTCGGCGGCGATGCATACCCCCTTTATGCCAAATTTACCTCTGTGTCCGGTCTCAGGGCCGGTAATCCGGTAAAGATGCTGGGTATGGAAATCGGACGTGTCGAGTCTCTGCACATCGACCAGGAAGACTTGAAAGCGGTGGTGGAATTCAGAATTAAGAACGGGATCAAGGTCTATGACGATGCCATTGCGTCGATCAAGACCGAAGGCCTGATCGGTGACTGTTATTTAAGTATTGATCCCGGAGGCGGCGGAGCAGTACTTGCCTCCGGAGGCACCATCACAGAAACACAGCCCGCCGTCGAAATTTCGGACCTCATCGGCAAATACGCCTTCGTAGATGTTCAGAATAACACCCAGCCGACAAAATAGAAAAATTTGAAAAGACAGAGGTTATTATGAAAAAAAATATTGTTTTATCCATTATCTTGTCCGTTATTTTGCTTTGCGCACCCGCATATGCCGGAATTCCGCTTGAGACAGTCAAACTCAATGTGAATAAAGTGCTGGAAATCCTGCGTGACCCCGCTCTGAAAAGCCCGGCGCAGCAGAATATCAAGAAAGAAAAATTACGCCAACTCTACTTCGATATGTTCGATGAACTCGAACTGGCTAAACGATCGCTCTCACGCAACTGGAAGAAACTGAACGCGTTACAACAGAGCGAATTTATTTACCTGTTTCATCAGATTCTTGAGAATACCTATGCGGAACGCATTCTTTCCTACGAAAATGAAAAGATATCTTTTGACAAGGAATCGATGCTGACGCCCACTACGGCGGAAGTATACACACGCATCAACAGGCCCGCAGGGGAAGTTCCGATCAATTACAGGTTGCTCCTTGTGAACGGCAATTGGAAAGTCTATGACGTGGTGATTGAAAATGTCAGCCTCGTTCAGAATTACCGCACCCAATTCAACGATATCCTCTCAAAACAAACACCGGATAAATTACTGGAAATCCTCCGCAAAAAGGTAAAAAACCAAAAATAATCCGCCGTTCCATAATTTTTTACTGGAGCTATAACCATGAAGTCACGTCTGCAACGTCCATCGCTCAGTTTTTATATCCTGATGATTTGGGTATTTCTGGCGGCCGGCTTTTCCGTTTTCCTTTTGCCTGCGTCTCTGTCGGCTGCGGAATTGTCCGTTTCAACAACCCTTGCGGACATTGCCGCTCATGAAAACGAAACCACCTCTTCATCTGCGGAAGCTGTTTCTCAGAATGAGTCGAACTTGGACCCGTCAACCGTCGCGGATGTGGCCGGCAACGAACCCAGCCAGATTGACGCCGATACTCCATTGCTCGGTGATCTCGATGCAGAAGATGAGTTTGATACACCGGATCAAACTCAGACAAACGGCAATGGTCAGCAAATCGCCGATCCGATTGAACCCTTTAACCGGGCGATGTACCAGTTCAACGATAAACTTTATTTCTGGGTATTAAAACCCGTCGCAACCGGGTACAACAAAGTGCTGCCAAAAGTGATACGAGTCAGCGTAAAGAATTTCTTCATCAATCTCGCTTTTCCCATCCGTTTCGTCAGCTCGATTCTACAGGCGGATTTCAGCGGAACCGCCACCGAAGCGGGACGTTTTTTCATTAACTCAATCTGGGGCATTGCCGGATTCATCGATCTCGCCTCGATGGAAGGCGTCAATCTGCCAAAGCAGGATGCCGATCTGGGCCAGACTTTCGGTCTCTGGGGAGTCGGCCAGGGCTTCTATATCGTTTGGCCGTTCTGGGGACCGTCCAGTCCGCGTGATACTTTTGGATCCCTGGGCGAATACTTCCTCTATCCGGTCTCTTATCTCAATCCCTGGTATGCCTCCACGGGCGCCAAGTCGTATGAAATCATTAACGATACTTCCCTGCGGATCGGTGATTACGAGGCTCTGATCGGGGCGGCGATTGATCCCTACATCGCCATCCGGGACGCCTATGTCCAGTACCGGCACCAAAAAATTGAAAAGAAACGCCAGAAGCTGTGGGCTCCGGCCATAGAAGAGAAAGAATCCACAAAATAACCTTTTCAAAAATATTTTGAACCTGTAACAATATTGTACCCGTGAGCGATATACTGTTTGCTTAATAATATTTTATTCTCTGCTTCTCTATATTTGCTGTCACTTTTTCCCATTTATTAACGGCGATCATTAAGCGTTTCCTCTTTTTCTTTTCATATCTTACCTGATTTGAACGGCTTTAAATCCTCCTTCCTTTTGCACACTTCTTGCTTGATGATTTATCGTTATGTCGATTTATTCCATTAGAAGCCATTTTGATCCTCAACGGGGCAATTTTAACCGTCAGAACAAAACCCACACGGAGAATTTTTCCGACACGCTGGCTAACGTCCGGAATACCTTTTCTGAAGCAAAAGGGAAATCCGATGTTTATGTTGTACAGTCCGGCGATTCCCTTTACCGGATTGCAGCGCGTCTGAAGACATCCTTGGCGTTACCCCAGTCGGTGACAAAACTTGTCAAAGAAATGTCATCGTTAAATCATCTTTCCAACCCGGACCGGATTTTTCCCGGTCAGCAACTCCGTTTGCCTGCTACAATCAAGGCCAAAACGACTCTTGATTTCTCACAAACAAAACCGACAAACGGAAATGCTACTCTCGTGAACCAACATGTTTCGGCTCTACAGACGCAAGTGGAGACTTTTACCCCACCCGGGACGCTGATCAATCCGGCCGGCGATTTTCCATTGTTTACCTTAAACGGCAGGATCATCCTGCCTTCCGAGATCACAGCCTCATCTTTGACCCGGCAGGATTTTCCTATCAGCGTAAGCACTCCATCGGATGAAAAAAACGGACAAACAACCGCAGCAGCAAACGATCCAGTTGAATTGCAGGCAGTCTCACCGGCCGAAACGGAGACATCCCCCAAACGAAACCATTCAACACAGGTTGCCATGTACGTTGAGGACCAGCTTCTGGCCCATCCGGGCGGCGATTATTATTTTCTCAACCGTGATCACGACATCCATGACCCATCCTTCGATCAGGGCAATTTTATTAATCGTGTTGGAAAAGATCTCGCCGATTCCGGCAGAAACCTGCTGAACATCGCTAAAAATCTGGCCCTAGGGGCTGAATACAAATATGTGTCGGAAAATGGAGACATCCGGTCCGGTCAGCAACTGGGGTTCTTGGGTACACTGGGCAACTTTGTTGAAGATGTTTTCTCCGGTCTTTCTTTTGGCGCTTATGTTCCGGATGGTGAAAAGACACCACAGGGCGTATGGCCTTCCGTAGGACACTTCTTCAGAAAGCTCCTCTATGATGCACCGGTTCGCGACCTTCTCATCGGCATCCCTCATGCGGCAGTCAATATCGTGAAGGATGCCGCTCTGGCGTCTCTGAATCTTCTGGAAGTGATACCCGACGCGACGGTCGGAAACTTTGAATGGGGACAAAAATTAACCACGACTGTATTCGATAACGGACAGGTCGTGGTCGATTACCTGACGGATATTCTCCCCGGCGGAGATGCCTGGCTGCGGGTTCATGCTGCCGGTCCACGGGGGGACATCGAACTGCCGGTCTACTTTAACCTGATGACGAGTGAACAGGGAATCTTCGACTCAAGATGGGCTACTGTCCGCAACACGCACTTCCGCAAAACGATTGAAACTCTTGGCAGCCTCCTTTCGGATGCGGCGGTGGTCGCGCTTACCGCCCATAGTTACAGCCCCTCGTCGGATCAAAGGCACGACTGAGGGGGGGCCCGATTCATGAGAAATCTGTTCGCTCCCGATCAGGATCTTACTTCCCTTCTATCCCATCAAGCAGCGCCATGACATTTTTTCCCAGGACGCGGTGGTTATATCCGCCTTCAAGAACAGCAAAATAGCCGGCGCCGATTCTTGCGGCGGTATTTTTCACCATGATTCCCATCTCACGGTAATCCTCCGTTAAGAGCAAACCGCCCCAGTCTTCGGCGTGGTTGTCGAAACCGGCAGAGATACCGATGATGTCTGATTTCTGTTCATGCAGAAAGTCCATCACACTGCGCAGGTAGAGGTTCCGATCTGCAGCAGACGGGTTGTATATGGCAATGTGGTGATCCAAACTACCCATGATATTAACGTTGCCATCGCCATAATGGAGATCAAAATCAAGAACGGACGCTGTTCTGATTAATTCCTTTTTCAGAAGATGGGTCAGGGCAATGGCCATATTGTTGAAATAACAGAAGCCCCAGGCACTGTCTTCCGAGGCATGATGCCCCGGCGGCCGGATTGCGGCAAAGGCCGGTTCCTTAAGACCCAGGGTTGCCGCCTGAATGGCGCCCCCTGCGGCCAGGGCGGCGATGTTATAGACCCCTTCCTGTTTTACCTGCGCGATATGGCGTTCCGTGTGCACGGCGGCGATATCATCTTCGGCAGCGGATATTGCCGAAATGATTTCATGGTGCTTCCCAATGGCATGGACAATTGCCTCCATCCGGCCTGGCGCCGATGCCGGGTCTGATGAATAGACCTGATAGAAGTCCTGATGAAATATCACCTTCACGGCGCCCCTCCTTGATTGCTAATCGAGAAATTTTATAAACCTAAGCAATTTCAGTGTATTTTCCCCCACCGACAGGCTGTTGATGTCTTCTTTCCCGACCCATCTGGCCTCCAGGGCATCATCCTGCCCCAGTGGTTCCCCGCCGCAATATTCCGCTAAAAGATCAACAATGACAAAATGAAACCGGATACCGCCGTTGCCATCTCTCTCAATAAAATCAAATGCATAGGCCGGATTTCCCGCCCGGACGGTCACGCCGGTTTCCTCGAGGGTTTCCCGCTCGGCACATTCCTTAAGTGTTTCGCCCAGTTCCAGAGATCCGCCCGGCACCGCCCACAGCCCTTCACTCGGCGCCACGCCCCGCTTGACCAGGAGTACCTTATGCTCATGAATGACCAGGGCTCCGACGCCGACGCGGGGACTCTCGGGATAGGTTCTTTTTACCATACCTTACCCTCCCATGGCATAACGAATGGCCTGCATCACCTCTTCCATGACCACTCCGGCCTGCCCCGAAATAATTAAATCCGCTTCCTCATCACACGGCGTTTCCACCATATTGATTATTGCGAGCCTGGCCTCGGCAGCCTTCGCATAGATGGGCATGTAAGCCGCAGGATAGACCACCAGGGAAGATCCGACGACGACAAACAGCTCACAGGTACTGGAGGATATCGCTGCCGATTCCAGGGTTTTCCGGGGAAGCTGTTCCCCGAAAAAAATGACATCCGGCTTCAGAATGCCACCGCAGTATTCACAATCCGGCACCTTTTTTACACCTCTGTTTCTTTCAATAACCCAGTCCGTGCGGTATCGGTTCTGACAGCTCAGACAATGAACCCAGTCCAGATTACCGTGAAGTTCGTAAACACGGTCTGGATTTGATCCGGCCTTCTGATGGAGGCCGTCGATGTTCTGCGTGATGACACATGCCACAAAACCCATTTTTTCCAGTTCGGCAATGGCCAGATGGGCGGCATTCGGCTTGGCCGACCGGATTGTTTCCGTACCCAGCAGAAATTGCCACTGTTTCTTTCGGCTCTCGTAACTGTTCAGAAAGCTATTCAGCGT
>CAYOYJ010000120.1:0-7680 GCA_964408155.1 uncultured Syntrophales bacterium | reverse complement strand
ACTATTCGGGATGTTGCCGTGGCCTCCGGACTGGATGCTCAAGCACTGAGAAAGGCGCTGCATAGGCATGACTTTGCGGAAATAATCAACCATTACAAAGATACGGCTTGTCGCGAAGGGATCAATGGGGTGCCGACATTCATCGTCAGTGACCGAAACCGTCTTGTTGGTGCGCAACCCTTGGATGGGTTTCGTAATTTCCTGAAACGATTTGACAAGTAGCTTGATTCGACTCCATTTTTTATCAAGAAAAGGTATGATGATGGAATTCAATCTGAAAATCGCCGGAGAGGCCGGCCATGGTCTTTTGACCATCGAACTGGGTCTGGCGGAAATTCTGGCCCGCACGGGTTACCACTTCTTTGCCACCAAGAATTACATGTCCCGGATTCGCGGCGGCCATAATTATCACATGATCCGGATTGCAGATGAGCCCGTTCATGCTCTGGGTGGAAATGTCTGGGAAATGGTCCTGGCCTTTGACGAGGAGGCGGACCGCCGCCACCGACTCACGCTCAGGGAAGGCGGTATTTTGATCGATCATGAGGAAATCCGGCATATCAGCCAGATCATGCGACATCAATTTGCGGAACCCATGGCTGTAAACACCGTCCTCATGGGTATCATCCTTTCCGCCATCGGCTTTGATCCGACACGCCTCACCGACGTCGGCCTTCCGGAAGACCGCAGGGCTATGCTAGGTGAAGGATTCCGTTATGCCGGGGGAAAAAAGCTGACCGGTAAACACTTCATCAAATCCTCTTCAGCGGCGCTTCTCCGTTTTGATGGAAATCAGGCTCTGGCTCTTGGCGCCATTTTGGGAGGATGCCAGTTTATGGCCGCCTACCCCATGACCCCCGCCACATCCATCATGAACTACTTCGCCAACGCCGCCAAAGATCTCCCCATTCACTTTGAGCAGGCAGAAGATGAAATCGGCGCCGTCAATATGGCTCTGGGGGCTTCCTATGCAGGGCTTCGCGCCATGACGGCTACTTCCGGCGGCGGGTTTGATCTCATGACGGAGGGCCTTTCTCTGGCAGGCATGACGGAGACACCTGTTGTGATTATGGTCTCTCAGAGGCCGGGACCGTCCACAGGGCTCCCGACCCGAACCGAACAGGGGGACCTGAACCTTCTGATCCACGCGGGTCACGGCGAGTTCCCCCGCATGATTTTCGCCCCCGGAACCGTTCCGGAAGCCATTGAAATTGCCCGGGACGCCTTTGACTTGGCCGATTCACTACAGTGTCCGATCCTGATCCTGACAGACCAGTACCTGGCCGATTCGATCCAGACCCTTGAGGCGGAGATTCCGCGGTCGGTGAGTCAGCGCACCCGCCTGGTCTGCGATGAGACCTACCGACGTTATGCTCTGACCAAAGGAGGACTGTCACCCCTGACCTACCCCGGCATCGGGAAGGCATTAGTCCGCCTTGACTCGGATGAGCACGACGAGGATGGCCGCATTACCGAGGACCTCGATCTGCGTGTACGAATGGTGGACAAGCGGATGCAAAAAGTGAAGCACATGACCTCCCTGTCCCGGAAACCCACTTTCTGCGGCAATCCTGAAGCCGAGTGGATGCTGCTCTCTTGGGGATCGAACCGGCAGATTGTCGCAGAAGCGATCCGGCATCTCAACGAGGCGGGGATTGCCGTGGCCGCATTGCACTTCTCTCAGGTCTATCCCCTTAGCCCGGACATGGTCGCCCCCTGGATGCTCGACAGAAAAAAGCTCGTCTGCCTGGAAAACAATGCCGGCGGCCAGTTCGCGGCTCTATTGAAGCGTGAATTCGGGCTGAACATCAGGCACCCCTTGCTTAAATATAATGGAGAGTGTTTCACAGTCGAAGAAATCCGAGAACTTATGCTTGCCATCATGGAGGTCAAGCCGTGACAAACTTATCCTATGACATCGCCTGGTGCCCCGGTTGCGGAAATTTTGCCATCCGTACCGCCCTGGCGGAAGCCCTGAACGAACTGGACATGCCGCCCCAACAGATCGTCCTGACATCGGGGATCGGCCAAGGGGCGAAGATGCCCCAATATCTGGAAACAAATTATTTCAACGGATTACATGGCCGATCCGTCCCGCTGGCTGTGGGCATCAAGCTGGCGCGTCCGGATCTGACGGTGATCGCCGTTTCCGGAGACGGCTGCATGTATGGCGAAGGGGGGAATCATTTCCTGCATACGATCCGGAAGAATCTGGATATCACGATTCTGATTACCAACAACCAGGTTTACGGTCTGACCAAGGGGCAGAGTTCCCCCACCACGGACCGGGGTGTTAAAAACCCCCTCGATCCGGAGGGCAATCCCAATGAACCTCTCCCCCCCCTGGTCTTGGCCCTTGCCATGGGTGCGCCCTTTGTCGCTCGGGGGTTTGCTAAAGAGAAGGATCATCTCAAGGAACTCATCAAGGCCGCAATCCGCTTCGAGGGAACGGCTGTCGTTGATATCCTCCAACCCTGTGTGACTTTTAACAAGATCAACACCTACCAGTGGTACGGGGAGCGGGCATACCGGGTCGAAACCACAGCAGACCGCTTCGAGGCCATGCGAACCGCCGAATCCTGGCAGGACAAGATCGCCATCGGCATTCTGTTCCGGGATGAAAAACATCCGATGCGCAACGTCCGAGATCTTTTTCCTCTTCATACCGAGCGAAAAGACATCGAAAAACTGTTGCGTCTATACCATGCCTGATTTCGCACCTTAACTCAGAGAAGGGCCGATTTGCCGTGGTCATCGTCATCGGCGCCCGAGATAGGTTAAAAAGTCGAAACGGTCTGTCAGGAATTCTCGGCACAGATTCAGCTGGCATAAGACCGAGTCGCGGAACAGACAACGACGGCAAAAGTAACACCTTCGCACCATCAGCAGGGAAAAGTTCCTGGAAGATATAGCTCTAAACGAAAGCCAAGCGCATGAAACAGGAGTGTTTCAACGCGATTGAACAATGTCTGATCATAAGCTCTATCCTCATATGACTGTTTGCTCTGCTTGTAGGCGATCCATGCCATAAAATCTCCATCATCATTATCCTTCAGCAATTCTCTACGCCGTTTGGTTCTTCACAAGCCGAACGCGAAATTAAATTTGCAAACGAGTTGCAAATTCTGTATAGGAATACTCATGCAAGAGCAGGAAAGCAGATACCATATCGAAAGGACCTTACGACAAGCAGGGCTCCAGAAGACCGCTCAGCGTTTGGCCGTACTCGATATTCTGACCCGGGCAGGAGTACCCCTGACAGCCGGCGATGTCTACCACCGTTTGCCGGAGGAACAAAAGGTCAACCGAGTCACGGTTTACCGCATTCTGTCGTCTTATACTCAAAGCGGCATTATCCGGGAGTTCGCATCAAAAAGAGGTATTCACTACTACGAGCATGTTGAAGCAGGCACACATCTCCATCCGCATTTCATTTGCCGGCGTTGTGGAGCCATGATCTGCATGTCGGCTGCATCCGAACTCTGGTGGAAAATGGCAGACACGCCTGATTTCGAAATTGAAAGCATCTGCATCAACGGCCTCTGTCATTTATGTAAAATTAAAGAAAAATAAAGGAAAAACGGATGATCAGAAAAATTGAAGCCGTTTTATTCATTTTGTCGATTCTGTTTCTGACCCTTTTCCTCCCAAACATGGTTTGGGCAGAAGACAGGGTCAGGCTTGCTGTCACCATAATACCTCAGGCCTATTTCGTGGAACGTATCGCAGGTCATCATGCGGATGTGCGTGTTATTGTTCCTGCAGGCGGTAATCCCGAAACCTACGAGCCCACACCGCAACAGTTATTTGATCTGTCGTCATCGAAATTATATATCAAAGTTGGTCTGCGGCATCTGTCCGTCGAAAACCGTTTTCAGCGATTTACCTCAAATACGGATAAAAGCATTCGTGTTGTCGACATGTCCCGGGGCATAAAAAACCTTCAAGAGGACCCTCATGTCTGGCTGTCCCCTTCCATCGTCAGAGCCGCAGCGGTAAACATCTGTGAGGCTCTGGCATCAGCAGACCCGTCTCACGCTCATTTATACCGAAAAAATCTCCAGCGCTTCCTTGCCGACATTGACCGGCTTGATCAGCGGATCAAACAGAGATTGCACGGCAGGAAAGGCCAATGTTTCATGGTCTACCACCCGGCATGGGGATACTTTGCCGGTGACTATGGCCTGAAGCAACTGGCCATTCAGGAAGAGGGAAAACCCTTAAGTGTCGCGCGACTTCAGAAGATGATCAATCTGGCCCGGACCAAAGGGATAAAAACCATTTTTGTCCAGAAAGGCTTTGACAAAAAGAGTGCGGCTTCCATTGCCCGTGAAATAGATGGTACAGTCGTTGAAGTTAATCCTCTGGAACGGGATTGGCTCAAAAATTTGGATGATTTTTCTCAAGCTCTGCAGGATGCTCTTCGCCCATGAGTGACATGCCCGTCATCAGCATCCGTCATGTCTGTTTCGGTTATGACGACCGGCTTATTCTGGAGAAAATTTCTCTCGATATCTTCCCCAAGGATTTTATCCTCGTCATCGGTCCGAACGGAGGCGGAAAAACAACGCTGATTAAGCTGATTCTCGGTATTATTAAACCGTGGAAAGGAACAATTCAATTTGACTCGTCTATCGCCACTCGCCTGGGCTACGTACCCCAGTTTTCAAACTTCAATAAAAATTTCCCCATCTCGGTTTTCGACTTTGTTCTGATGGGTCGAAGCCATGGTCAGAATTATCTGAAACGTTACGGCAAAGAAGACAAGGCGGCAACAGAGGCAATTCTGAATCGGATGGATCTTTATGATTTACGTCGTAAGGAAATGAATACCATGTCCGGAGGACAGGTGCAGAGGGCACTGATTGCAAGAGCTCTGGTATCGGATCCCCTGGTGCTCTTTCTCGACGAACCGACCACATCGATTGACTTTACCTCCCAGATCAGTCTGCTGGAATTTCTGGAAGATATTAACCGTAAGATGGCCATTCTGGTAATCACCCATGACCCGACGCCTTTTGCTGCAACCTATCAACATATTGCCTGCGTGAACAAGGAACTTTATTATCACAGTCAGAACGAACTGGATCGTCATACCCTGGAAAAGTTGTACGGCTGTCCCGTTGAGCTCCTGGGACACGGGATTCCCCATATTTTTCTGCATCGTCATTGATTTGATGCCGGCATGAATCGAACAACATGAATATCGATATCCTCAAATATGAATTCGTGCAGAATGCCTTGTTGGCAAGCCTTCTGGCCAGTATAGTCTGTGGCTTGATCGGCCCTTTTATCGTCACCAAACGCCTCGCTTCCATCAGTGGCGGCTTGAGTCACACGGCATTTGCCGGTCTGGGGATGGCTTACTGGCTTGGTATAAATCCACTGTACGGGGCATCCGTAGTGGTGATCCTGGCTTCTCTGGTCATCGGCTATAATGAGGAGCGGAAAATCGACCGAAACGACCTTCTGATCGGAATTCTCTGGGCATCGGGGGTGGCGGTCGGCTTAATCTTTATTTCCCTCACACCCGGTTTTGTCCCCGATCTAATGAGTTTTCTATTCGGCAACATCCTGACGGTGCCGGATTCGGATTTGAAGATCGCTTCTGGTCTCTGTCTGATCGTATTCCTGTCTGTCACGATTTTTTATCAAGGCTTTGTCGCCATTGCTTTGGATGAAGAATATGCACTCGCGAGACGCCTCCCGGTTAGAATGCTCAAGATGGGCCTGATGGTCCTCATTGCCCTTTCCATTGTCATTCTGATCCAGGTGGTCGGCATTATTCTGGTTATCGCCTTATTGACCATCCCCGTGGCCATAGCCTCAGAGTTGTCCCAAAAGTTTCGGAATATCATGATCTACTCCATCCTGACCGGAATCTTCATCTGCGTTGCAGGACTCATCATTTCATACAGGCAGGAATTACCATCCGGCGCTTCGATCATTCTGTCCGGCGTCCTTCTGCTCACTCTGATCAAGACGACAAAGAAACTTTCCCTTTATTTGCGCAGACGGTCGCAACAATAAGATTGCCAGTGATACCGGGTCAGGATCACGGGAGTTTGTGATTTTTTAGGCTGTTATGTGGATCAACGTCTGCGGCTTCGCGTAACTTGATCTTGCATTTACGTAAGTTACTGGTAAACTGAACGAAAAATAAAAAAAGGAGGATGCGGTCATGGCCATTATATTATCCGAACTACCCTACACAATAGATGCACTGGCGCCTCACATCAGCCAGAACACGATTGAATTTCATCACGGGAAACATCACAAGGCCTATGTCGATAACGCCAACAAGCTCTTGGCTGATACCGATATGGCGGACGCCGCCTTGGAGGATATTATCAGAAAAACCACCGGTGATGCCGGCAAGGCCGGCATTTTTAATAACTGCGCCCAGGTTTGGAATCACTCCTTTTATTGGAAATGCATGAAACCGGGAGGGGGAGGCAAACCGACCGGGGCCATCGCCGCGAAAATTGACGCAACGTGGGGAAGTTTTGACAAATTTGCCGAAGAGTTCAAGAACGCCGGGGCCACCCAGTTCGGCAGCGGCTGGGCCTGGCTGGTGGAAGAGGCCGGTCTCCTGAAGATCGTTAAAACGGGCAATGCCGACACACCCATCGCTCGTGGCATGAAAACCCTTTTGACGGTCGATGTCTGGGAACATGCCTATTACCTCGATTATCAGAACCGACGCCTGGATTACCTCGCCACATTTGTCGATAAATTGATCAACTGGGATTTTGTAAATTCCTGTCTCGGCTGACTCCGGTTTTCGGCTCTTAAACGGATGGCGGTAAAAATTTATCGCCGTCCGTTTAAGTAAAGATATCACTACATTCCGGGGGGACTGTCATCATGAAAACCGCGCCACCGCACTATCATGGACACCGGCAGCGCTTAAAGGAAAAATACACCGCAACAGCTCCGGGCACGCTGTATGACTATGAAGTGCTTGAGTTGCTTCTCTCCTACGCGATCCCCCGTAAAGATGTAAAACCCCTGGCCAAGGCACTACTGAACCAATTTTTGTCCCTGAAGGGCATTATGGACACCCCGGCAAGGGAACTTGTTGACGTACCGGGCATTGGATCCCACGCAGCGATCCTGATCAGTCTGGTCCGCGAATTGGGAACTCGTTATCTGAAAGAAGAAGTCCAAGGAAAAGTCCAGATTTCCTGCACAACGGAACTGGTTCATTTCTGCCAATCGGCCCTTGGCGGCCTCAAGGATGAACGTTTCTGCGTTATCTACTTAAACGCCCAGAACCGAATGATCGACATGGAAATCATCGAGGAAGGGATCGTCAATCAGGCCGTCGTTTATCCCCGGAAAGTACTGGAAAATTCTCTGAAGCGGAAAGCCTCAGCGATTATTCTGGTCCACAATCATCCTTCCGGCCAGGTTAAACCCTCCGATGCAGATATCCGCTTAACCCAAACCATTCGAGACGCTGCAAGAGCCCTGGATATTCTGGTGCACGACCACCTGATTGTCGGAGAAAACCGATTTTTCAGTTTTCGTGAAGAGGGCATGATCCCGGGATAACAACAAGATTTTAATAAATATTTTCTGATATGGGACACGTTTCGCAGCTGTGTACTCAGGATCGCCGCAGCCGGAGAAACATGAAAAGGACACCCTGCAGTGGGTCTCCTTCCAGCTCCCACC
>CAYOYJ010000119.1:0-7710 GCA_964408155.1 uncultured Syntrophales bacterium | reverse complement strand
CCTGGTTCTCCTCCAGCCACATCCGACCGCCGCCCGCGCCGCAGCAGAAGCTTTCGGCGTGGTGCCGCGCCATCTCGACCGGCGATTTGCCTGCACATACCCGCGCAATGATTTCCCGCGGTTCTTTGTAAATGTTGTTGTACCGGCCCAGATAACAGGAATCGTGATAGGTAATGCTGCATTCCTCATGATTTTTCAGCTTGATCACCCCACTCTGCAACAGTTTGTGAATCAACTGAGAATGGTGCATCACTTCAAAATCAACACCGTACTGCTTATAATCATTTTTCAGGGTGCTGAAACAGTGGGGACAGTACGTAACGATCTTTTTAATGCCGTATTTCCGGAACATTTCGATATTGTCCTTCATCAAAATATCGAAGGCATATTCATTACCCAGCCTCCGGAGGGAATCACCGCAGCATTTTTCCTCATTGCCCAGAACACCCCAAGAGATCCGGGCCGCGTTGAAAATTTTCCCTACCGCCTGTGTCACCATCCGGCCTCGTGGATCGAAAGAACCCGCACAGCCCACATAGAACAGATACTCCACCTGGGCACCGTGAGAGAGAATCTTGATATCCCGATCATGAACCCATTTATCACGCTCGTTCGGAGCAATCCCCCAAGGATTGAACCGCTGCTCCGAGTTCTCGAAAAAGGCAATGAGTTCTTCAGGAAAAGCCGCCTTTTCCATCACCAGGTGGCGCCGCAGGCCGATCAGTTTCGGTACGTGCTCAATGAACACCGGGCACTTCTGCATGCAGGCCCCACAGGTGGTACACGACCAGATCGCATCCACCGCAATGCTTTCATCCCGGTTGTCGATCAACGCCACCGACATCTCCGCCTTATCCGGCGCTTGGGCAATTGTATCATAGGGACGGGCCGCCAAAATATCCCGGCCGTTTGCCAGCAGGTTCAGTTTCCCCGCGTGAATAACCATACGCGGATTCAACGGCTTCTGCGTGTTATATGCCGGACACGCCGCCTGACAGCGCCCGCATTCCGTGCAGGACAGAAAATCCAAAAGGTCCTTCCACGTGTACTGCACGATCTTCGCCACGCCGAATCGTTCGCCACGCCGGAAGATCATCCGCGGGACCGTATTCACAAACGACGCGCTCCGGAAAAATATATTCGGAATCGCTGTCAGGATGTGCATATGCTTGCTGTAAGGCAGATAGTTCATGAAAAACAGTAAAACCAGAGCGTGAATCCACCAGAACACCCGTGCCGTCACATGGGCGTCCTCCGGCGTCATCCCTTCGAAAAGCGGCGCCAGCAAAAACGACACCGGCATCGTCCAAGTAGCGATCTCTTTCTCGCCCAAGCGAATCTCGCTCGCATGATAACCGAAATAGGCAATCATCAGCGCTGCAACCAGACCCAGGATCACAAAGGCATCCGCTGTCGGATCGATGTGGGCCGGTCTAAAAAACACTCGACGGATCACCGCGTTGGCCACGCACACCAGAACCACCACCGACATAACATCCGCCATGAACAGCATTACCCCATACGGAAAATCACCCAGAAACCAGAAGGAAAACCGCGGGAAAATCCCCGAAATCAAAAATTCCAGATTCATGAGCAGGAGGAACATGAAACCCCAGAACAGAAACAGGTGATTCACGCCGAACCCTTCGCTTACCACCCGGACCTGCGCAAAAGCATAGACCAGCATCCCGCGGAACCGGGACCATAACCGGTCAAATCGGTTCTCTTCCCCCCCAAGACATATCATCGCAAACAAACGGTACAGGTTCCGGAACAGAAAACCCACCGCCCCAACCGCAATAAACAAAAACAACAGGGATTCTACAGGACTCAAGGGAACTCCTTTCTCTCACGTCGATATGACCTTATAACTTCACCCATTCAACCGCCTAAGGATTTACCGGCTGTCCGGAGCCCTTCTTCTTCTCCAGATCAAGCCAGAACAGATTCGAAATATCCGATGAAACCGGATGTGCCCAACTCGTATGGAGTTTGTCGATCAACGCCGGAATAACCTCCAGAACGTCACCCACAATCCCCAGATGCGCCACCTCGAATATCGGGGCGTTCCGGTCTGTGTTGATGGCAATGATATGATCCGAATCCTGCATTCCAACCAGGTGCTGAATCGCCCCAGATATCCCGCAGGCAATGTAAAGCTTCGGTCGGACCGTCTTTCCCGTTTGTCCCACCTGACGCGCATGGGGCATCCAGCCTGCGTCCACCGCACTGCGCGATGAGGCCACCACGCCCCCCAAAATATCCGCCAGATCGTACAGCATCTTGAAGTGCTCCGCTGCTCGCATCCCTCGGCCTCCGCTCACGATAATGTTCGCGGCCGCGATATCAATTGCCCCCTCCGTCTTCAGGGAGATGATCTCCAATACCGCACTGTTGATTTGATCCGCCGAAAGTCCGAATGGCTCCAGCACCATCGGACCCGTCAAGCCCGGCTTCAGATCCGGTTTCGGCATCACATGCGGACGAACCGACGCCATTTGGGGACGCGCCGTCTCCGTCAAAATCGTCGCCATAATGTTCCCGCCAAACGCCGGTCGTGTCTGCTCCAGCAACCGCCGGGTCTTGTCGATCGCCAGACCCGTACAGTCTGCCGTCAAACCTGTTCCTAGTTCCGTCGCAATCGCTCCCGCCAGGTCACGGCCCAGCCCCGTCGCTCCGATCAGAATGATCTCCGGTTTATACTTCCGAATCAAACTCAGCGCCCCATACAGGTACGTCTCCGTCCGGTAATGCTCCAGCAACAAGTCGTCGATTGCATAAACCGTTTCCGCTCCGTAGGCAAAGGCCTCTTCCGCCAGGTGCTTCACGTTCGAGCCCAAGACAAATGCCGACAGAGTCACCTGAAGGTCGTTCGCCAATGTCCGGCCGACACCCAGCAACTCCCATGATACCGAATGGGCCTTCCCCTCAGTCTGCTCAACGAAGACCCAGACCCCCTTCCATGCGTCCAAGGGAGACGACCCCTTCTCAACCTTGGTCGCCGGCGTCTCGTCCGCCTCTTCCTCAGGCGCGCCATCGACCGCACCCTGTTTTGCCAGCTCCTCCAGAATCGTCTGCTCCTCCGGCGTAAACACCATCTTCAACGCCTCTGCCGGACAGACCTTCAGGCACTTTTGACAACCGATACACTTGTCCGCCAGAATGATCGGCTCTTCCTTTTCATTCATCTCGATAGCATCCACCTTACACGCCGTCTGGCAACGCGCACCGCAGGCGATACACTTCCCCGGTATCAGTTCTGCCTTCCCGCGGGGTTTCCTTATCTTTTTCTCCATTGCGTCTCCTAACAAAGAAAAATATCCATCGGGGACGCTGCCGTCCCGTTTCTTTTCTTACTTCTCCAGAGAGATAAAATCCCAATCCATCAGTTTCTTGAATACGGCGTCCACTGCGTTGCCCATCCTCTCCCCGGCGCCTTCCACGATTTCACCCTTGTCCCGCTTTGGAGCAAAAATCCTTCTCACCTGCGTCGGCGATCCCTTCAAGCCAATCTTGTTCACATCCAGCTTCAACACATCATTCGTCCAGACCGGCACCTTCGCCTCAATCGCGTCCAGTCGTCCCGGAACCGTCGGATAACGCGGAACGTTCGCCTCCCGCACAATCGTCATCAATGACGGCATCCGCGACTCGACGATTTCGTGCATCTCCTCCAGCGCACGGCGCACGACGATAATCCGCTTCTCCTTGTGGATCTCCAACACCCGGTCCACCAAAGTCAACTGCGAATACTTCAACCGGCACGCAATCCCCGGACCCACTTGAGCCGTGTCCCCGTCGATCGTCTGCTTCCCGCATAACACGATGTCCACCGAGTCCTGCTTGTCCAGCTTTCGGATCGCCTCCGATAACACCAGACTCGTAGCCAACGTGTCCGCACCGCCAAATACCCGGTCGCTCAACAGAACCGCCTCGTCCACACCCAGGGACATCGCCTTCTTCAACACCGCGTCTGCCGCCGGGGGACCCATCGAGATCGCCGTAATGCGACCACCGTACTTCTCCTTCAGCCGCAACGCCTCTTCCACCGCATGATTGTCAAAGGGTTTCGTGATGAACGGCACCCCCTCCCGTACCAGGGTGTTCGTCACCGGGTCTATGACCACCTGTGTCGTATCCGGCACCATCTTCACACAAACAACGTAATGCATGCTTATCTCCCGCTTTATCTGTTTTCGGATCTATGACAATGATGTTTTGCCTTTATATAAAACATTCAATAAATCAAGAATTTTTTAGGAAGTCTTCATGAATGAGAAGGTACATAGACGACTATCGGATCTTCATGAACGGGTTACGCGATAAAACGCTCCCTTATGAAACAAGGTTCCTACTATGGCAAAATGGGAGCGCACAAGACAACACCGGATTATTACCGTATAAATACCTGAATATAAACCGCATATCGTAGAACAAAGAGGATTTAAACGAGAAAATCAGAATTGTCCCGGACCTGCTGTAAAATTTTCGTTTCTGATTCCAAAATATGCTCGATATGAAACCAAATTTTTTCTTTTCCTTCACCGGTATGGCCGGAATAGGGAAGAATCGCTTCCATCGGGAGGGCATTCAGGGATGTCCGGATCTGTTTTAGCCGTAAAAACTGCCGATTACGCGAGAGTTTATCGATCTTGGACAGAACGAGTATAACAGGTCGATCATACAGACTCAGCCAGTCGATCAAGAGCCGTTCATCGTCGCTGATGTCCCGGCGGATATCGGCAACCAAGACGACCAGACGCAGATTTCCTCGCTCCCGGAAGTAGGTTTCAATCATGGGCTGCCAAGACGCCTTGACGGCGGCAGGCACTTTCGCATACCCATAACCCGGCAGATCGGCAAAGGAAAACGTCCTGTTTATCAAGAAAAACTGGATAAGCTGGGTCCGCCCGGGGCTGGTGCTGGCTTTGGCCAGACGGTGGTAACCCGTTAAGGTATTGATGAGGGTGGATTTTCCGGAGTTGGATCGTCCGGCAAAGGCCACTTCAGGCGTAGTATCCGGTGCGTAATGATCCACTTTCGCGGCGCTTTTAACAAATTCAGCGGAAGTCACTTTCATCTGATAACCGGCATTCTAAATCTCTTTCGAAGGAAATCCCGTACTTTTCGAGTTTGCGTTCAAGGGTCGGTCGTGAAATACCTAAAATTTCACAAATCTCCCCTTTATTCTTATGGCTGTTTTCCACCAGTACCTTTCTAATATAAACCTCTTCCATCTGATCCAAGGTCATTGTTTTTTCAGTATGTGGAAGATCTTCAGTATGAGTCTGAGTAAAGGGCGTCTCCCGGGCATAATTTTCCATGAGGTCCGGGAAATCGCTTTTGCCGAGTATCTGCCCTTTGGCGACCACAACCGCCCGCACCAGCAGGTTTTCCAGTTCCCGGATATTACCGGGCCAGGAATATTGCATGAAAAGGTCGAGCATCTCTTGAGAAACGCCCATCACCTTCTTATGGAGATCCCGATTGATCTTTGCGAGCAGGTAGTCCACAAGAGTCGGGATATCATCCCGTCTTTCCCTAAGCGGCGGGATAAAGATCGCCACGATGTTCAAACGATAGAAGAGATCATCCCTGAATTTTCCATCCTTGACCATGGCTTTGAGATCCTTATTGGTCGCCGCAATAATTCTCGCATTCACCTTAACCCGATCCTTACCGCCGACCCTTTCGAACTCCATTTCCTGCAGGATACGAAGCAGTTTTGCCTGGAGATTCAAGGACATTTCACTGATTTCATCCAAAAAAACCGTCCCATAACGAGCCAACTCAAATTTACCGAGTTTCCGATTGACCGCCCCCGTAAACGATCCCTTCTCATGTCCGAACAACTCCGACTCTAAAAGCGTTTCAACAATGGCCGAACAGTTCACGGCATGTAGGGTTCATTGGGCGACGTATTGTGGTGGATGACCTTGGCGATGAGTTCCTTCCCTGTGCCGCTTTCACCCTGGATTAAGACCGTCGTCCGGCTCTGGGAAACGACACCGATTATTTTGAAGATTTCCCGCATCTCACGCGTCGATCCAATGATATCACCGACCTTGAAGCTGCGGGACGGCTCCATAAGCAAGCCGTCGATTTTCTTCTCCATTTCCTGCGTTTTGAGGGCCTTCTTGATGGCCATATCCAACTCATCAATGTGGATTGGTTTGTGAATATAGTCGAACGCGCCGCCTTTCATGGCATTAATCGTCGATTCCATGTCATGGTGGGCAGTAATCATGATGACCTTGACATTTTCATTTTCTTCCCGCAGATCTTCCAAAATCATAAAACCGCTGATATCGGGGAGGCGAATATCCAGGATGACGACATCCGGATTGGTTTCGACGAACTTGTTTAAGCCGTCCGTTCCCGTATTAGCCGTATAGACCGTATAACCCTCTTCGGTTAAATACATCTCCAGCGTTTCACAGATAGACAGATCGTCGTCTATCACCAGGATCTTTATCATGGTTCTACGGCTCCGCTAATCGTCAATACATTTTGTCCTGACTTCATCATCCTCTCATACCCTCTACCGGGTTGGCAGTACGCTCTTTCCCTTTCCGTTTTTTTCTTGTACAAAACAATCCTTATGCACATCAATGGTTTCCACTAACGGGAAGGGTGATCCTTACTTCCGTACCTTTCCCTTTTTCACTGATCACATCAATGGTCCCTTCATGCAGCTCAATGATCTTCTTCACCTGAGTCAGCCCCAGCCCCGTTCCGTACTGTTTTTTGGTAAAAAAGGGATTGAACAGGTGTACCATGTCTTCCTCGGCGATACCGGATCCGTCGTCCACGATTTCAATCAGCGCCTCCCGGTACTCCCGGCTTAACAGACGCACGGAGATGGACAGGATCCCGCCCACATCCATGGCGTCGATAGCGTTACGGTACAAGTTGATTAAAGCCTGCTCCACCATAGCCGCATCAATGGCCAGAAGCGGAAATTCCGTATCATAGCTCGTTTTAATCCGAATCTGTTTTTCCTGAATGTAATGTTCGCAAAGTGATAGCGAGCGTTCCAATATCCTCTGCAGATCGGACATTTCTTTTTTTGGAACCATCGGTTTGGCATAAATAAGCACATCATTGACCAGATTCTCCAGATGCTCTACCTCCCTTCGGGCGATTCTGAATCGCTTGAGATCATTGCCCTCTGGATTCATACGTTTTTCGAGAATTTGAAGACTCATCTTGATGGAGGACAGGGGGTTTCTAACCTCATGGGCAATCCCGGCGGAAAGCTGACCGACCGCAGCTAGTTTCTGGCTCTCGTAAAACTTCTTCTCCAGATTTTTAAATTCCGTAATATCCCGCTGCACAAAGAGATACCGGTCCGTGCCTTTCACGCGGGTCGGTGTAATCAAGAGATTGCGTTTGGTGCCGTCTTTGGCCCGGGCCTCAATTTCATAGGGTTGGAATAGGCCCTTCTTCACGCCCATCCAGATCTGCATGGTCAGTTCTCTATGTTCAGGTGCAACGAACTCCATAAAGTGCTTCCCCTTAAACTGGGGTGACACGAGGTGGGCGCCCCGCTTCAGGTCGCCGCTTACGTAGTTAACCATACCGTCCGGATCCAGCTCATAAAGACGGTCCGGCGAACTGTCGATGATGGACTGCAAATACGCATAGAGGGACTCTACCTCTTCCCGCAGTCGGATGTTTGCATCCAACTCCTCTTGCAGGTTGTATGCG
>CAYOYJ010000118.1:0-7781 GCA_964408155.1 uncultured Syntrophales bacterium | reverse complement strand
CTTTTCGTCCAGCATCTCCAGACCGATGACGATGTGTCCGATCAGACGTCCTTCGTCGCTGTAATCGATGTTCCCCTGGTAGGTGAACTCACGTATCTTTCCGATATCATGGAGAATCCCTCCCACAATCAACAGATCACGGTTGCTCTTTGGATAATGATCCGCCACCATGGTCAGCAGTTTTGTCACCGACAGGGTGTGTTCGAGCAATCCCCCGATGTTGACATGATGAAATCCTTTGGCTGCCGGTGCTCGACGGAAAAGGGACGCGATTTCCTCATCGGTAAAAAACGCTTCCAGCAGGGCCTTTAAATGCGGTGCGACGACTTGACCGGCAAGAGCCGTCAATTCTGCGTACATGGCGTCGATATCGCCCTTGACGGTCGGCAGAAAGGCTTCCCAGATCATCTCCTCGGATGTCGCCGTCCGCACGTCGATGATGGACAACTGGATGACACCCTTGAAGCTCACCGCCCGGGACTGGATGTGGATGATGTCGCCCTTTTTGAAAACCTTGTCCAGACCGGATGCGTTGTCCCAGACCCGACCGTCCAGTTGGCCGGTCTTGTCTTTCAGGCGTAAACTGAGGTAGGGGGAACCCTTCTGAGAAAAGGCCAGATTCTTTTCTTCCACGAGAAATAAATCATTGACCTTATCGCCCGCCTTGATCTGCGAGATATAGATATTTTTCATAGACCCGTATTAACCCTGTCTTGGTGTGTGTAAATGTTCATCCGACCGTTACGGACATAACCGACGAGGGTCATGCCCGCCCCTTCGAGGACCCGGATCGCCTCTGCCGTCGGGGCGGACCGGGTAATGATAACCGGAATGCCCAGATTCCAGACCTTGTTCACCATCTCCGAGGAGATACGCCCTGTCGTCATGAGAATTTTGTCCGAGCAGTCGATACCGTTCAGCAGGGCGTAGCCGCCGATCATGTCGATCGTGTTGTGGCGGCCGATGTCCTCCCGGCTGATGATCATGCCCCGGACATCCCCCAGCGCCGAACAGTGGGTTCCGTGGCTGGTGTTGTGCAGAACGGAACGGTTTACCAGCTCTTCCATCCACAGCAGCACTTTATTCGGGTCAAGAGCCATGGGCAGATCCCTCAGATTTTTCTTTTCCGGATTCTTTCCACCGCCGATACCCCGGGCGCCGCTCGAGAATAACGCACCGCCCCCCTGCCCCGCCACGGCCTTGACCCGCCGGTGGTCGACCGTCACCACTTCGACCAGGCGGTCCGCCGCGTGTACCGCCAGGCTTTCAATATCCGCTGCCGACCGCAGCAACCCCTCCGACCGCAGAAATCCCACCGTCAGTTCGTCAGGATAATTTCCGGCGCAGGCAATGGTCATGACTTGTTCGTGATTATAAACAATTTTCAGAGCGACTTCACGGATCAACGGCGCTTCGGCACGGCCAAAACCGATTCCATCGTACCGGATCACCGGGCAATGCTCCAGACCGGCCAAATCATCGCTGTTTACCGCGCCCTTCATTCCTTTTCCCTCAATATGCGCACATCGCCGGAACGGATGGTCAGCTTGCTCAGGTCGAAATATTCCATCAGGGGGATGATAAATTTGCGCGACAGACCCGTCAAGTCCTTGAATCCGGATGGATTGACCTGACCCTGAGTCAGGAGAAATTTTTTATAATCCTCCCGGAGCCCGGCGATTACATCCTTATAATAATAGAGATCCTCCGAAATGCGCACCAGGGTTCCCGCCTTCAGCAAGACCGACAGGACGTCGTTTACCTTCGCCTTTTCTCCGGAAAACTTTTCCAGGATTTCCCGTACCGTCGGCGGTGTCAGCCCCGCCTTTTGATAGAGGGTCTCGATTTCCCGGCGCATCTCTTCAAGCCCCATTCCCAGATCGACACGGTGTGTCGCGAGACGGACATTTTCCCGGTCTACGACAATTTTCCCCTGTTTTTCCAGATCTTTCATGGCCATGGTAAAGATCTTCAGGTTTCCCCCGAGACCGAGGCTCATGCGCAATTCCTCACGGGGCAACCCTTCCCGCAGAGGATTTTTCCGGTGATACTGTTCCAGTTCCGCCAGAAAATGATTCAGAAGCGCGCCATATGCCGTCTGAGAAACGGCCCGTATTTCTTCCTTGTCCAGAAGAATGGCCTCCCGGTCGGAAAACAGGCGGTCCAGAATTCTTCGCAGCAAATTGCGGGGCATGCCCGTACGAACAATCAGTTCGTGGAGGGTGATCCCGGTCAGTCCGGTACGGCCGATCATCACGCCGACTTTCGCCGCACCGTCCCCGTTGAGCAGGACTGAGAACGCTTCCAGGACATCAGCCTTGAACCGCTTGTGCTTCGGAGGATGGGGATCGAGAATAAGGCCGCCGCCGATGGTGGTCACGGGGGAATAACTCCGGATAACGAAGCGGTCGCCGGCCATGACCATGGCCGGTTCGTCGAGCACCAGCCGGGCGAATATTTTCTCGCCGGATTTGACCTCATCCCGATCCATGGGGATCAGGCGGGCGATGATTTCGCCGGTTCCATAATGGAAACGCACCTGGGCGCGGTTCTTCAGTTTCCGGTCAAATCCGGGCAGGTATTCAAAGTACACCTCCACCGCCCTGCTCGGGATCAACGTGCCCGGCCGGACCACCACATCCCCCCGGCCGACGGACTCCCTTTCCAGCCCCTGGAAGTTGATCGCCGTCCGCTGACCCGCCTCGGCCCGTTCCACCGAAGCGTTGTGCACCTGAATGCCCCGAATTTTCGAGGACACACCCGAAGGAAGAATGTCCACCGTTTCGCCAAGCTCGATCGCGCCCGACATGAGAGTCCCCGTAATGACCGTACCGAATCCCTTCATGGTGAAGACCCGGTCCACAGGCAGCCGGAAGATGCCGGCGTCGGCCTCTTCTTCAATCTCCCGGGACAGGACATCCAAAGACCGGATAAGATCGTCCAGACCTTCGCCACACAGCGCGGAAACAGAAATGATGGGAACGCCTTCCAGAAACGATCCCACGAGAAAATTCCCGACGTCTTCCTTCACCAGTTCCAGCCAATCCGCATCGACCATGTCGGTCTTGGAGATGACGACCAGACCTTTTTTGATCCCCAGAAAAGAACAGATCTGCAGGTGTTCCTTCGTCTGGGGCATGACGCCTTCATCGGCGGCGATGACCATCATCACCAGATCGATTCCCGAGGCTCCGGACACCATGTTCCTGATAAAACGTTCGTGGCCGGGAACATCGACAATCCCCAACTGCAGGCCTCCGGGCAGAGCAAGGGAGGCAAAACCGAGTTCGATCGTGATTCCGCGCTCTTTTTCCTCTTTCAGCCGGTCCGTGTCGACCCCGGTCAATGACTTGATCAGCGAGGTCTTGCCGTGATCGACATGTCCCGCCGTGCCCAAAATGATATGTTTCATGAATGGATTCTCGCGGCCGAATATTCGCAACGCGTGTCACGATAGCAGAATTGTGTTTTCGTCACAACCAAAAGGTCGGGCTTTTGTCCCGGTGAACGCGGTTTCAGGGATTGGACGGACCGGAAGTACGGACATGGGAACCAGAGAAATCGATCTTGATCCTGTCGGAACCGGCAGGAGGAATAAGCAAGGACATTGATAAGAGGGACGGAGGAACCCTTTTCAGTCTCCGAGGGACGTAACGCCGTCCGGGTTCCGATGCGGACAATCCGGACGGGTTTTGAATTCATAATTTTCGTGGAAGCGGATGGCAACACCGTCCGGACCGGACCGGACCACGCGCCCCGTCGTGGACAGGATTAGAGAGCCGAGCGGATCGATTGACGTTTTCAGCTCTTCAAAAGACAACATGATATCTACTTTCACTTCACAACCCAAGGAAAGCAACTCTCCCAGTTTTATAAAAGCGCCTCCCGCCGACAGATTGTGCGTTCTCAGATCCGGTTTTACGATCTCGCCGTTTTCACCGGGGATTTTAACAACGGCGGGCACCTGGATTTCGAACCTTTCAAATTGTCGTTTCTCTCGCATGAAGAATCCCCGATCGGGTCTGTGCACGCTCGCCGCGCGAAACGGAACGGGTTTCCGGGATCGCCCGAAAAAACCGTTCCGTCCGGCATATTTATCACATAGCACTTCAATGTTTCATCAAGATTTTTTATCCGTTTTTATTCATTTCAGCACAGCCGGATTAAAAATCCCTGAACGCTTCCTCATCCATGGGAATAATCTGATTGGGATCGATCACCCGCCCGTGACCGCTTCGGCCCGCAGCCAGGGCCGGCGCCTTACCTTTACCCGCACGAGCGGGAAGACTGAGCGCCTTCACAGCCCGTTTGGCGGATCGACCGCTCTCCTTGGCCGCAACGAAAGAATCTTCCCGGCCGCCGGAGACGACATGAGCCAGTTCGGCGACAAACGTTTTCATCTGTTCGGCCTGGGCGTTCAGCTCTTCCGAGGCACTCGCGGATTCCTCGGCATCCGCCGCCGACTGCTGGGTGACCTTATCCATTTCGGAGACGGCGATACTGATCTGGGAAATGCCGTGAGCCTGTTCCTGAGAGGCCGTCGCGATTTCATCTATCAAATGGTAGACCTTGACGGCAATCGCTTCATTTTCCTTGAAGGCCTCCTGGGTCAACCGGGCCAATTCATTACCGTTTTTAACGGATTTGATCGTTCCTTCAATCAGGTTGCTCGTACTTTTGGCCGCTTCGGCCGCTCTCATCGCCAGGTTCCGCACCTCGTCGGCGACCACGGCGAACCCCGCACCGGCCTCACCCGCACGGGCGGCCTCGACGGCGGCATTCAGGGCCAGAAGATTGGTCTGAAAAGCAATCTCATCGATCGTTTTGATTATTTTTCCGGTTTCTTCGCTGGTTTTGGTTATTTCGGCAATGGATTTCACCATTTCCGTCATATGATGATCGACCTTGGCCACGATCTCTTTTGCCTGGCCCATCACGGCTTTGGCCTGGTCCGAATTGTCCGCATTCTGCTTCGTCATGGAGGACAGTTCCTCCAGGGAAGACGAAGTTTCCTCCAGGGACGCAGCCGATTCGGATGTCGACTCCGCCAGATGCTGGCTCGACGCAGACACCTGTGAGGATGCCGCCGATACCTGGTCGGCGCCTTCCGCTAATCCCAGGGCCACTTTCTTCACCGGGCCCGTGATGGATTTACTGATGAAAAAGGCACAAAACAGCCCCAGAATGAGGGACAGGGCGCTTCCGCCGAGGATAAGAAAATGTGCAAGTTTCTTGCTTTTCTGGAGTTCATTCATCTGAGTGTCTTCGGCTTCCTGACAGGTTTTCTCCACCGTCTGACCGGCGCTCGACAGTTGACGGTCGATGTCGTCCAGGAGGGTTTTTTTCTGTTCAAGGTCCATGTCCTGTCGGGAGACGAGCGCCTGAAGGTCGGCAAAAGCCTTCTCGTAGGTTTCGGTTTCCCGCAAAATCGTATCCATCTGCTTTCGGCTGGTCTGATTGCGAAAATTCTCCCTGGCTTGACCGGTGAAGCGCTTGACCTGTTCGATTTCCTTCTTAACGTCCTCGGCCGATTTGGCGTCCCCCCGGATAATCATATTTTTCTCGTACCGGCGCGCCTGGAGCAGATGCATATTGATCGTGTCGAGATCATCGACTTTGGAATATTGATCGGTGACCGATTGCAGACCATTCCATCCCACATAGGAAACCAGGCCTGTCAGGACGAGCACAACCAGAAATCCACAGGTGATTTTCATACTCAGGCTCAAATTTTTCATCATCGCTTACCTCCCCCTCATATTGATAAGAAATTTCTCATAAAAAGAGTTGTGTTGACTTGGTTGACCCGGATTTCCTCCTGAATGCCGTTCGGATGATTCACGAATCCGTCACGGCTGCGGTCGAAATATTTTCCCTGCCTGTGGGCAACGAACACGGATCGGCACAGGCGCAAACGGGGACTTCAGCCACCCAGGAACCCTGTTTTTCCCCATCACTGCCGGCAGGGCGGGACATTCCCCGCGACCGCGAATTCCGCTTCGCCGAAGACCCGGTCGATATCGAGCAGGATCTTGACGCTGCCGGCCGTTTTGGCCATGCCGAGGATGTATTCCGTATCCAGCGTGCCGCCGAAGCCGGGTGTATCGTCTATGTCGCCGCCTTTGATGCTGATCACCTCCGAAACGGAGTCGACGACAATCCCCATGGCGATGGTTTTCTCGGCGCTTTTGATCTCCACCACGATGATACAGGTCCGATCCGTGTAGGCCGTGGATGCCATGTCGAATTTCAACCGCAGATCGACGATAGGAATGACCTTTCCCCGGAGATTGATGACGCCTTTGATGTAGGAAGGCGTCTGGGGAATGTGTGTAACGGCCATCATACCGATGATCTCCCTCACCTTTTTAATCCCGATGCCGTATTCCTCTCCGGCCAGGGTGAAGGTAAGATACTTCCCTTCCCGGTTGGCCGGCGCCCGGTCGCGGTAATCCGTCAACCTGTTTTCTGCTAATTCCATTTTTCGATTTGTCCCCCTTTCATCACCGTCAATGCTTTTAAGGTCCTTTTGGCGTGCCCGGTTTCTTTTGCGGGCAGGCCCTGTTTTTCTTCTTCCGTCTGCCGGGCATCATAGAAATCAACCATACGCTTCAGCACCGCCACCAAGTCGAAGCAATCATGATCCATCCACGACAGGTAGCGGGGTCTTAGATTGTGCGCCTGGATGACTGTCTCTGCGTCATCATCGGGTAAAACCAGAATAACTTTCAAATCCTGCAGATATTCGCCGAGGGTAAAAATCTCCCGGAGGTGTGTTTTGGTCAGGCACAAAAGCACCGCCACTTTTACATCCGGACAGGGGCGCCGAATTCTCTCCCGCAGACCGGTGAAAGATCGGCAGGTTTCGATTCCCCTTGGGGCAAGCTCAGCGATCATGCGGTTCAAAAGCTCCTCTCCCTTTTCGTCATGGCCCGGCAGATAAAAAATCATAACAGCGTGTTCCCTCCCCCGCAGCATGAACCGCGGATCATTTCAACCAACCTGCCATGGTGTATCAAGGAACATGCCAAAGACTTTCATCTATCGAATGCTCATCATTTCAGCAGGATAGATGAACCGAGGGCTCGAGTCCCGTGCTTTTTCCCGGATTCTGTTCAGGAAAAGCGGAATCCGTACACTTTTTGCGGACGGTTTCCCGGAAGAATGGGTGACGTGTCTAACGTGAGACTGGAATCTGATGTTTTCTCAAAAGATCGTAGAGGCGGGTTCGGCCGACATCGGCAATCCGGCAGGCCGCTTCCATATCTCCCGCGCTGACCTTCAGCAATTGCTGCAGATAGCTTTGCTCCACTTTGGCATAGGTCATTTCGCGCAAATCCTTCAACCTGGGCAGATTTCGGTCAAAAGACACCGGGGAGCGGTCATCGTCGGACGGCGCGGCGGCCATAGCGTCCTTGGCCAGTTTTACCAGGATGGAACTCGGCAGATGGCGCCGAAAAAGCGTGGGAGCGGTAAAAGAAGCGGCCACGGCCCGTTCCAGGGCATGGACCAGTTCCCGGGCATTTCCCGGCCAGTCGTAAGAAATCAACGCCTCCAGAAAATCGGACGACAGCGCCTTCTCCGCGATGCCGCCGCGCTTGCAGATTCTTGCGATGTGATAGGATGCGATATCGTCGATATCCTCCGGATGCTCCCGGAGCGGCGGCAGGTCGATCGTGAGGGTGCGCAGACGGAACAGGAGATCCTCCCGGAAGCCGCCGCTTTGGGATAATTTCTCCAAATCGCGATTTGTGGCCGCTATGAGCCGGAAATTGCTTTTC
>CAYOYJ010000117.1:0-8088 GCA_964408155.1 uncultured Syntrophales bacterium | reverse complement strand
AAGATCAAAATGGACCCGGCCGTTTCTCAGCGGATCGAGCTGACCGCGGGACAGTCCCTGGTGGTGTCCACCGACGCCGACATCCGGCGCATTGCCCTGGCGACGGAGGATTTTGCCGACGTGAACGTCCTTTCGCCGCGCCAGCTCTATTTCACCGGGAAAACGCCGGGTGCGACGAACGCGACCCTCTGGGGTGCGGACGGAAAAATCGCCGCCCTGCTGACCGTCGAAGTGACGCCGGACCTGGTCCGTCTGCGCCAGAGGATCTATGAACTGATGCCGGGCGAAAAGGATATCCGGGTCACGGCCAGTCAGGACAGCATCGTCCTGGCGGGTTCGATTTCCAACGCGGCCAACCAGGCCCAGGCGCTGACCCTGGCCGAGGCCTACGCGCCCCGGGACCGGGATCGTAAGGGGAAGGTCATGAACCTCCTGGAGGTCGGCGGAGTACAGCAGGTCATGCTGGAGGTCCGGATTTCCGAAATATCGCGGACCCTGCTGCGACGGCTCGGCTTCAACTTCGCCTATATCAGCGACGGCGGGAAGACCTTCGGTATTTCCCTGCTGAAAAACCTGACCACTCTGCCGCAGGGCGGCTGGCCGGGGAATCCTTTGGAAGTCAACGACAACATCGGGCTGATTTTCCGCTTCCTCGGGGCCAACGCCTCCTGGACGACTTTTATCGACGCCTTGAAGGAGAACGGTCTTACAAAAGTGCTGGCGGAACCGACCCTCATCACCACCAGCGGGCGGACGGCGAACTTCCTGGCGGGCGGCGAATACCCGATTCCGGTACCCCAGTCCGGCACGGGTTCCACGACCATTACGATCGATTACAAGACCTTCGGCGTGGGGCTGAACTTTACCCCCACCGTGCTCAGCAGCAACAAAATCAGCATGGACGTCCGGCCCGAGGTTTCGGAACTGGATTTCAGCAATGCCGTGGCCATATCCGGTTATGTGGTGCCGAGCCTGACGACGCGGCGCGTGGCGACCGTGGTCGAACTGGCCGACGGCCAGAGTTTCGCCATCGCGGGACTCCTGAAGGAAAACGTACGGGAAATCGTTTCCAAGTATCCCGTCTTCGGAGACATTCCCATCCTGGGAGCGCTCTTCCGGAGTACCTCATTTCAGAAGGAAGAGTCTGAACTGGTGGTCATCGTCACGTCGCACCTGGTCAAACCTCTGGACATGGCAAAGCAGACTCTGCCGACGGACCAGTACGTGGAACCCAATGATTTCGAATTCTACCTCCTGGGTCAACTGGAAGGTCAGGCCGTGCCTCCCGCGCGAACCGGCGGTAAAGCGGCCCCCCCCCGCTCCGACAAGGGCGGCCTGGAAGGCGATTTCGGACACATCGCGCCGTAGAGAACAGGAGAAAAGACATGAAAAAGATGATAAGACTTTGGATTTGCATGCTGCCGCTGGTGGTCTTCCTTCTGGGAGGGTGCGGCCCGACAAGGCTGGAGACGGACTACGGGACCTCTTACCACTTGCAGAAATACAGCCAGACCATGAATCCCCAGGCGGAAAAGAATATGAAACCGGTGGTGGGATTAAACGGCAAGGCCGCCCAGAATGCCGTAGAAAAATACCAGAAGGCCTTCGAGAAGAGTTCGGAAGCCGCAACGTCGTACCAGTTCTCCATTGGGGACATCGGAAAACAGTAGCGTTTTCAGAGCGCGGACGTTTTATTAAGCAGAACAGAATTTAGGACCATGGCACAGAACAAGCTGACGATTATCCTGGCCCGGATGGATGAATCCACGCGCCGGGAATTTATACGAATCATCGAAGCCCTGGAAGGCTGCGGCCTCTACGATGAAAACGAGAAGGCCCCGGCCGACCTGCTTATCATGGAACTGGGGGAAGACGCGGAAAAAGAATTTCCTCTCGTCAATAAGGCCATTCACTCCGGCGCCGCCGACAAGGTTTTTCTGACGTCTAAATTCATCCGGCCTGAGGTGCTGATTGAGGCGATGCGTTCCGGAGTGAAGGAATTCTTTTCACAGCCCCTGAAGGCAGAGGAGATTAAAGCGGCTCTGCTGAAGCTGATGAATGAAAAATCGGGGCCTGTCGCCAAAGGCGCCGAACGTCCGGTGAAAAACGGACGGATTTACTGTGTCATCGGCAGCAAGGGAGGCGTCGGCACCACAACCGTAGCCGTGAACCTGGCCACGTGCCTGAAAGAAGTCCATCGGGACAAAACGGTCGCTCTGATCGATATGAACCTGGTCTTCGGGGAAGTACCGCTTTTTCTCGGCCTGACGCAGAGTTTTGACTGGGCGGAGGTGGCGAAAAATATTCATCGACTCGACTACACTTATCTGACCAGCGTGATGGCTCATACGGAAAACGGGTTATACGTATTGTCCTCACCGGTCAACGTCCAGGATGAATTTCGCGTGGGACCTGATATTGTATCCAACCTGCTGACTGAAATGAAATCCATGTTCGACTTCATCGTAGTCGATGCCGGGCAGAGCATGGATTATTACGCGAAAGCGGTGTTCAAGATTTCCGATCTGACACTCATTGTCACTTTGCTGACACTGCCTTGCCTGATCAACGTCAAGCGCATTCTGGACACCTTCTCCCGGATGGGCTATCCGTCGGGAGATCAGGTCATGATACTGGTCAACCGTTTCCTGAAGCGCTCGATCATCAGTGAGGAAGAAGCGGCCAAAACCCTCCAGCACCCCATTTTTATGAACCTGCCGAACGATTTCCAGAACACGATGGGGGCCATTAACAACGGGCGTCCCCTGACCTTTCAGAGCCCGCGGGCGGAAATCACCGAGAGCTTCAGAGAACTGGCCACACGAATCTCCGGCGCCGGGAGCAAGAAGAAGGGTATTCTGTCATGGCGCTAAACAAAGTAAAAACATTCTTAGTGGGGACGGCGTATGCTGAACGACAATATTTTTGGTGATAACGCCTTCACCAGGACCAACGAGTACAACGAGCTGAAAGCCCGCGTGCATAACCGGCTGCTCGAGATCCTCGATCTGTCGCTGATCGACAGCCTCAACGAATCGGACCTGAAAAGGGAGATCCGCCGCCTGACCTCAAACATTTTGAGCGAAGACGGCATGCGCACCCCCCTGAACAACGAAGAGCGGGAGCGCCTTTACCAGGAGATCCAGGACGAAACCATGGGGCTTGGTCCGATCGAACCGTTCATGAAGGACGCCACGGTGTCGGATATCCTGGTGAACACATACCGTCAGATCTACGTGGAGCGTTTCGGCAAACTGCACCTGACGGAAGCCCGTTTCAAGGATGACGCGCACCTGCGCAAGATCATCGACCGCATCGTGTCGGCTGTGGGCCGCCGGATCGACGAATCGACGCCGATGGTCGATGCGCGTCTGAAGGACGGCTCGCGCGTTAACGCGATCATTCCACCGGCGGCGGTGGACGGGCCTTCCCTGTCGATCCGCCGGTTTGCCGTCGATCCGCTGGAGATGAAGGACCTGGTGGTCCTGAAAAGCATCACACCGGAAATCGGCGAAATTTTAAAAGGCATCGTCAAGGCGAGACTGAATGTCCTCATCTCCGGAGGGACCGGCACGGGGAAGACGACCCTGCTGAATGTCCTGTCCCGGTTTATCCCCGCCGACGAGCGGATCGTGACCATTGAGGACTCGGCGGAGCTTCAGCTCAAGCAGGAGCATGTGGTGAGGCTGGAGACGAGACCCCTGAACATCGAGGGAAAAGGCGAGATTACCCAGCGCGATCTTGTCCGGAACAGTCTGCGCATGCGGCCGGACCGGATCATCGTCGGCGAGGTGCGCGGGGCCGAGGTTGTGGATATGCTCCAGGCCATGAACACTGGGCACGACGGCTCCCTGACGACCATCCACGCCAACTCCCCCCGGGACGCGCTCCTGCGGCTGGAGACCCTGGTGGCCATCGCGGGGATGAATATCCCCAATGAGGCGATCCGCCGGTATATCAGTTCGGCCCTGCAGATCGTGATTCAGATCTCGCGTCTGATCGACGGCAGCCGCAAGCTGGTAAGCTTTTCGGAAATTACCGGGATGGAAGGGCACACCGTCACCATGCAGGAAGTGTTTTCTTTCGAGCAGACCGGCGTCAACGACAAAGGAGAGGTAACGGGACGGTTCCGCATGACGGGCATCATGCCGCGTTTCGTCGAACGGTTCAAGGCGGCGGGTATCGATATCCCCTACGAGATTCTCGATCCCCGGAACATCATGGAAGTATAAGGACTTAAAACCGGGTAAACAAGATGGAATACCTGCAGCTTGCGTTGATCTTCATAGCCGTTGTTCTTCTGATCGAAGGGCTCTTCCTGCTGGGCCGCCTCTGGTGGAACCCGGAGAAGCGCCGGATCAAAGATCAGTTGCGCCGCCTTTCCGGGGAAGCCGACAGCCGCCGCGACATCAGCATTGTGCGTCGCCGGGTCATGAGCAATATCCCCTGGTTCAACCGGATCCTGCTGAGCATCAGGCTGCCGCTGATCTACCGGCTCGAAAAGATGGCGGTGCAGGCCAACCTGCAATATCCCATTGGCGTGTACCTGCTTGCGGCTTTTCTTTTATTCGCAGTCGGTTTTTTTGTTACGTTTCTTTTTCTGCACGGCCTTTGGCTGCCGCTCTTGGTCGGGATGGCGGCGGGGCTCCTGCCGATATTTTACATGAGGCACAGAAAACAGGTGCGCGTCCAACAGATGGAAGAACAGCTTCCCGAAGTGCTGGATATGCTGGCCCGTTCTCTGAGGGCGGGACATGCCTTCACCGGCGGCCTGCAGATGATCGGCCAGGAGTTCAAGGATCCGGCGGGAACCGAGTTCCGCAAAACACTCGATGAAATCAATTTCGGGATCGCTTACGAGGACGCCCTGAAAAACCTGGTCGCCCGGATGGAGAGCGACGATCTGAAACTGTTTGTCATTTCCGTGATCATTCAGCGTGAAAGCGGGGGAAATTTGGCCGAAATTCTGGAGAACATCGCGCGACTCATCCGGGCGCGCTTCGTCCTGAAGGGACAAATAAAGACCCTGTCCGCCGAAGCCCGGTTGTCGGCAGTTGTTCTGACCGGATTGCCTTTTCTTGTGGGTTTCCTCCTTTTCTTTTTCAATACGGCTTATGTGAAACTACTGCTCGATGATCCCATCGGCCATGTCATGCTGACCGTGGCCGGAATCATGCTGGTTCTGGGGATCATCATCATGCGAAGAATGGCCCAAATGCGGGTTTGAGGTGGCGGACATGAACGAATTGGCTTGGATTGCGCTTCTGATTTTTACGGGACTGATTTTCCTGATTCTGGCCATGTATATGCAGATGATGAAGACTCGGAAAAAGAAAGCCATCATCGATCGGGTCGAGCAATATGCCGCCGTCGAATCGAACCTCAAGGAAGAACCGGGACGGACGGAGTCTGCCGAGGGAAATTTGTTCGATCGTTTGGCCGGCAAGCTGGCGCCCCTGTCACAACCCAAAACAGAGGAGGAACTGGGATATCGCCGCCGCAAGCTGTCCATGGCCGGCTACCGGAAGCCGGGTCACCTCGTCGTTTTCTACGGCGCCAAGGTCATCCTGGCGGTTTTACTGCCCGTCTTGATGGTCATGGGTCAGGTGGCGTTTGAAATTTTCGAAAGCAAGACCGCTTTAGCTGTCGCGATCGTTATGTGCGCAGTAGGCGGCTTTTACCTGCCGGATCTGCTGATCCGTTTCGCCATCCGAAGCCGGCAGGAAAAAATCCGTCTGGGCTTTCCGGACGCCCTTGATCTCATGGTGGTGTGCGTGGAAGCAGGCATGGGCTTGGACCAGACGATCAAACGCATCGCCGATGAGATGAAGCTGAGCAACGACGTGATCAGCGACGAATTCAATTTGATGAACCTGGAAATGCGGGCGGGCCGCGCGCGGCAGGAGGCCATGCACAACCTGGCCGCCCGGACGGGTGTTGAGGATGTGCGGAGCCTGGTCACGCTTCTTATCCAGACGGAAAAATTCGGGACCAGCATCGCCCAGGCATTGCGCGTCCATTCCGATTCCATGCGGATAAAACGGCGGCAGAAGGCCGAAGAGATGGCGATCAAACTGCCGGTGAAGATGCTCTTTCCTTTGATACTATTTATCTTTCCCGCCCTGTTTGTGGTGATCGTGGGACCGGCGGCCATAAAAATCTACCGGGTCATCGTTCAAACAAGCTTCGGCGGCGGTTAAATCGTTTACCAGGTAAAAAAGATGATCGACTGAATCGAGGGTGGGAGAATGAAACCTGCAAAAGCAAAGCAAATAAAACTCGTGTGCGGACTTGCAGCAGCGACGCTGGCGGCCGCGCTGCTCTTCGGTTGCCATCCGGCCGGTTTCAACTGGAGCGGCTTCACGTTCCGACCGGGGACGCAACAGGGACAGGCCATGGACGACAAGGCGGTCGCGCACTTTCTCAGCCAGATAAGGGTGCGCCCGGGCAATGCCGAGGCCCACTGCAATCTGGCTTCATACTATCAGGAACGAGGACTTTACCGGGAGGCCATTGCCGAGTACAACAAAGCGATCCTGATCGATCCGACCGACATCAGGGCTCATAACGGCAAGGGCATCTGCCTTGACCAGACCGGCGAGCACGACGGGGCCGTTGAATCCTTCAAAAGGGCACTGGCTCTCGATGCCACTCAGGAATACCTGTGGAACAATCTGTGTTATTCCTACTATCTCAAGGGAAATTATCAGGAGGCCGTAGCGGCCTGTGAGCAAGCGGTTTCAATTAACGGCCGCAATGTCCGCATACGCAACAACCTGGCGCTGGTACTGGCCATGTCGGGCCGGTACGACCGCGCGTTTACGGAGTTCACCGCGGCGGGCGGGGGGGACAAATCCTATGCTCATCTGAAGATGGCGGCCGTCTATTACGACAAGGCCATGTTCGCGAAAGCCTTCGAACACTATCACGCGGCCCAGGCCCTGAACCCGGAATCCGCCGCGGCCCGGGACGGGCTGGCGGCTGCCCGGGAGATGATCAAGATCGCCGACGCGGCGAAAATCCACGATGACGCGGAAAAAAATGCGGCTGAAAAAGCGTGCACACTGACCGCGCAGAGCGCCGTCGTCCCAGCCGACGCCACGAAAGTCAGGACGCGGGAAGCCGCGGAAGAGTTCGCTTACGCCGGAAAACTTTACGACCAGGGAGCCTTTGAGAAAGCGGCCCGGCATTTTGAACGGTCTTTGGCGCTTGAGCCGCGCCTGAAATCGGCGGACAGAGGTCTGGCCGCGGCGGCGGCCCTGGAGAAGATCGCCGCTGCGCCCTCGACAAAGAGGATGGGAGAGGCGGGGAGCACTCAGAGCGACTACCGGAGCGCGGCGGCGGTCATACCGCAGCGTGGGGGCATCGAGATCACGAACGGAAACGGCAAGCGTCACATGGCCAGGGATATCGGCAAATACCTGCGTCAGAAGGGATTCAACGTGGTGAGCCTGTCTAACGCCCGTCATTTCAAGCACGACACGGGCAGTATTGTCTATGAAAAAGATTATAAAAGCGTGGCGGAAGCCATTGCCGCCGGCATTCCTCAATTGACGGATATGCAAGAGGTTGAAAAATTGCCGCGATCCGAGGTCAAGGTGAGAGTCCTCCTGGGGAAAGATCTGCTGACGATGCGTGACCGGTACCGGAACTGAGATTCTGCGGGCGCGGCAAGCGCGCCTTCGAGCGAGAAAGATGCCGCTGAAAAAAATAAATGTCCTTCTTTCCATCTTCGTTGTTTTTATCCTGGCGGGAGTCGCTGGTTGTTCGTGGTGGAACAAAGAAGACCCGCCTGCCCAGAGTGACGGCTACCGCAAAATGCTGGAACTCCAGAAGGCCAGGAACGCAGTGGTGAATGAAGAAATAAACGTGGCCGGCAAGATCGCAGAACCGGACGCGGCCGCTCTGGAAAGACTGGGCGATCAGTATGTCCGTCGGGGCGATGCCAACATGGCCTTCATTTACTACGACAAGTCCGTGCGGATGGACCCGAAAAGAAAAGACACGCCTTACAAAAAGGGGATGCTGCTCCTTTGACGGAACCTGCCGGCCGAAGCGTCAGGCGAATTCGAGGACATCCTCAAAAAC
>CAYOYJ010000116.1:0-8137 GCA_964408155.1 uncultured Syntrophales bacterium | reverse complement strand
GGGGTGAACCGAAGAAGCCCGCCTGCACCTCTCCGGTGGAAATCCCGATGCCGATGGCGATTTTCCGCCTTTCATCATGGAGTTCATTGATGGCGGCCAGGACCTCCCGAGCGCGGATGGCGGACAGGACAGCCCGTTCGGCGTCATTGCCATAGGAAACGGGAGCGCCGAAAACCCCCATGACGCTGTCTCCAATGTGCTTGTCGAGCATACCATTGCAGGAACAGATCACATCATCCAGAGGAGCATAAAACGATTTGTTCATCATGTCGGTCAACTCTTCCGCCGGCAGGTTTTCCGTCAGGTTTGAAAACCCCCGGATATCGGCAAAAAGAATCGTGGCAGTGCGCCTCCCCGGAAGCAAATTCCCCCCCGATTGCTGCATCTGAGTGTACACCTGCTCGGAGACAAACTGCTTCAGCCGCTTTTTCAAGATGTATTCCCGGATCTTGGCCCGCAGTTCCATATTGTCGAACGGCTTGGTCAGAAACCCGTCGATCCCGGCATTGACCGACTCGATGGCGCTATCCATGGTGGCGTAGCCCGTCAGCATGATTCTCGTAATCTCCGGGTTGATCCGCCCGATTTCAATGAGGGTTTCCAGGCCGTCTATCCCGGGCATTTTGAAATCGGAGACGACCGCTTCGATGTCCCGCGTTCCATCGCGCACGACATGCAACGCCTGATCGCCGTTTTCGGCCGTCAACACCTGCCAATCCTCTTTCTCCAAGGCTCTTTTCAGTGAACGGCGCACTCCTTCTTCATCATCAACCACCAAAATGTTCATATTCCCCTCCCCATCCGGGGCAGACGGATCGTAAAGGTCGATCCCCCGCCGACATAACTCTCCACAGTAATATCTCCGCCGTGGCGCCTGATCAATTCGTAAGACAGGTACAATCCCAAGCCCGTACCCTCTCCAACAGCCTTGGTGGTGAAGAACGGTTTAAAGATATCTTTCAGCACACCCTGTGGCATGCCCTGCCCCGTATCACTGCAGGCTATATTCAATTCTTGCCTTGCCTCATCGTAGCCCGTGGCCAAGATGATCTGCCCCCCGCTTTCCGGAAGGGATTGAAAAGCATTCTTGATGATGTTGACCATCACCTGTCCCAGAGACGAAAAATTACCCTCCACCTCCGCCGGAGAAGCGGCATAGCGTTTTTCGATCACAACCGGAAGAAACTTGCATGCATTCTGAAGAACCCGCAGGGCGTCATCGATGACATCATGAATGTTTACGGGCTCCCGATAGCTGTCCGTCTGACGGGACAGGCCCATAAGACTCCGGACGATGTCCCCCGCCCGCTTTAACTCTTTCAGCGAAAATTTCAGGTCCTCAATCAGATCGTCCCGTTTCGTTTTGATCCAAAAGGGCGATTCCACGGTCTCGACAGCGCTTTGAATCAGACTGCAGGCACCGGCCAGTGGATTGTTCAGTTCGTGAGCCGCCCCGGCCACCAATTGACCGATAGCGGCCAAACTTTCCGAACGAATCAGTTGCGCCTCGGTCCGCTCCTTCTCCTGGAGAACCGCCTGCAAAGCGGCCGTCCGTTCCGTGACCCGGTTTTCAAGATCCCGGTTGAGATTTTCGAGCCGCTCGAAAAACAGGGCGTTTTCAAAAGCCGTGACCGCCTGGTTGGCCATGGTCATCAGAATCTCCAGATCTTCATGCACCAGCAGTTCCCCGGACTGCTTCTCTCCCAGCATGATAACGCCCAGAAGGCGGTCTTTAGCGATCAGGGGCACCGCCGCCACACTACCCAGGGCATGCATCAGGGCCAGCGCCGCCGTTTTATCCTGCCCCTCCGGTAGTGTGCGCTCCAGAAACGACCGGCTCACGGCGGCGGGAATGCCTTCCAGGCAACGGTTCAGACTATCCATGGCACCCGGATTCACATCAGAAAAACATGACGGCATTGCTTCTTCGCGTCCGAAGAAACGTATTTCTCCTTCAGGATCCAGCTTGACGATCAGGTAAATCGAACGCAACCGAATGTGATATACGATAGAATTCAGCAGGAGGTTGCGGATATCGTCGCTTTTGCGCATCCGATTGATCCGACCGCTGATTTCCTTCAGAATTTCCCGGTAATCATAACGGCCCATGAAAAAAAACCATTCCAGCCACGTCTTGATCCATGTTTTGAGAGGATCAAAAAGCAGCACAATGGTCACCGCCAGCAACAGGGCCAGAAGCGAATTCCGATAACCGGATGCCATGAGAAAATAACTTATGAAATAGATCAGGAACAGGTAGATGACCGTCAGGATTCCCGTCAGGATGAAGTAAGTCGTGCCACGGCGAATCAGGACGCCCATATCCAGAAGATCATATTTCAACACCCCGAAAGCCAAAATCACGGCAGGAATGAAGTTGAACTGACCCATAGGATAAACATGAAACCCCATAACAGGAAAAACATTGAAACTGAGCAGAAGTGCTCCGAGACCCAGACCGCCGGTGACATATTTGATCCGGTTTTTCTGCTGGCTGTCGACAGCCTGTTTACCTCCGCGCACCAGGATGACCAGACAATACAGCACCGAGGCCACCGCCATAACCGCGAAAAGCATGAAGAGGGGGCCGCCGCGGGCGATCCGGCCGAATGCATATTCGTAGAACCCGCTAAAGAAGAGATTTGACGGCACAAAATAGAATAATATCAGGGTGATACCGTACGAAACCCATTCTAAAGCCCGGCGATTGCGAATACATAGAAACGCATGAGTAAACTGGATATAAAGAGGCAAGGTAAAGATAAACGGCACATAAGTCAGTCGGTAGATGAGCAGGGCCGTTTGGGGAGAGTCAATCAGGGAAACCAAGACGAAATTGCCGTTCAGCAGGGCGCCAAGCAGGCAAAGGCAGGCGAAAAAATAATTGGTCGCTTTTCTGCGCCCCCTGACAAGTGAAATCAGGGCCAGGCCTGCCAGGATTAAAAATCCCAGCAGGGAACAGACAAGAAAAAAGGATTTTATCCCCGACAGAAACATCTCACAATCCCCCGCTTTGTGACCGTTTCCGGAATGCCTTACTGCGGCGTGCTATTACTCAGGCACCTGATATTGCGGAACTAAAAAACAAAGACCGCCGCGGCCACCACTGTCGTATAAACATTCTGTTTGACGATACTGGACTGCGTGATATTGCGCGTACCGACGATCTTGCCGCTGATCTTGAAGATCTCCTTCTTTTCATCCCAGCTTTCGTCGATATTAAAATCGATGCCCAGCGTGGAGGCCAGCATGGCCGCCGCGAGATCCTCCGCATAGTCCCCGGCCTGGCGCTCCGTCTGCCCATAGGAATGGTGTTCACTGATATAGCCATAGGTCTTCTTGTCCGCCGGAATAGCGCAACCGATCGAAGCCGCCAGAAGCCGGCGGGGTTCGTTGCTGCAGCAGCGGCTCATAACGCAATATACAATGGAGCCGGGCTTGATTTCTTTGAGGCCGGCCGTTTTGGAAACAACCTTACAACCAGGGGGCATAATGCTGGATACCTGCACCAGGTTGAACTTTTCAATCCCGGCATCACGGAGGGCCAGTTCGAATGAATGCAGTTCTTCCTTGTGGTTTCCCACGCCCTTCGTAAAAAACATTTGCTTGGGCACGTAAACATTGCCCATTTTATCCATTTCCTTGATTGCCGGTTCGCCGCAACCTTTTTCCGTTTTGGCCAGTTTTTTCATTGCATGCATATCCCATCGCTAAGTTATTTATGTCACGGAGAAACAAGGTTTAAGCCTTCGAAACTTCAACCATAACCCTGAGAAAACGATAACGCTGCTTAGCATAACCGAAAACGGATGTCTATATTTTTTCTGGTCCTTTGGCTCCCGGTAATGAGAAATGAAATTTTTCTTCTTTATCGCAGATTTCCTCGTTTTCATAATATCTTAAACTGAATCGCCCATTCGTATAATCCAGATAAGATCGGTAATTCAGCCAGTCGCCCAAGGTTACAAGCAGTTTTTGTTCCCCCGACACAAAAAACTCCCAGAGCATGGGTTGATGACTGTGTCCCAGGATGACGCCATCATAACCTTTCCTGCACATATCGAGGGCAAAACGGCACATTTTATCGTTGAGACGTTTTCCTGTCTGCGCCCACATGGCTTTACTCGTGTCGGAGCTGATCAGGGCAATCCGCCAGAGCAAACGTGCGGGCAGGATCTTTTGCAGGGTATAGAAAAAGCGGCTCCGGAGAAATTTACGCAGGAGCAGATAGTACCGGTTGGCTTGATCCACCAGATCGCCATGGGCAACATAAAAACGCCGTCCGTCCAGATCAATCGAAGCGTCATCCTGATACACGGCAAACCCCAAGCGATCGGCAAAATAATCCTCAAGGAAAAAATCATGATTCCCTTCAAAGAGGTGGATCTGGACACCCAAATCCTTCATTTCCTTAAGACATTGAATGATGCGGCCAAACCCGGGGTAATAGTGGTCTCCTTTGCAGAACCAGAAATCGAAAAAATCACCCAGCAGATAAAAAGCGTCAACCGGTTGCCGACCGGCCGCGCCTGTAGACGACCTCTTAGTCTTTTCTTCTTCCCGTTCACGGATCTCTTTCAAGACATCTTGGCAGAGCTTCAACAAAAACCTGTAGTTTTCGGCCGTGTCCTGGCGGAGATGCGTGTCGGAAAGAAAAATCGCCCTCATTTTCGGAAATGATCTCCTTCGCCGTTCATCAACATACAAGACTTACCCATACCGATTCGCATCCCCGTGATAAAAAAGGGACAGCGACCTGTCCCTTTCCCAAGCATACCCACATACAAAAAAGATGTGTTCGATGTTATGATGCTCCGCCGTCCAAATCCTTGAGCCGAACAGCCTTGATAAAATGTTTCTCAAAACTCGGTTCATTCAGGTAACCGACCCGAACTTCGCGGTTCCCATCGGGCGACGCATGAACGAATCTATTGTTGCCGATGTAGATACCGACAACGCCTGCAACACGATGATCGCGAAAGAAAACCAGGTCCCCTTCCTGCAAATCCGTCCGGTCGACGCGCTTTCCCAGCCGCGATTGTTCCAGGGCCGTTCTGGGAAGTGCCACATCGAAGATTTGATAAATTTTCTGAACAAAGCCCGATGAATCCAATCCCCGGATGGTATCCCCTCCACTCCGATAAGGCGCCCCGATAAAACCCATGGCCACCTTGACCAGCAGTTGCCGCTCTTTAAAGCTCCGCCATTTACCGAGGAACGCGCCGCTTTTCCCATGTTCCCGGCTGATTTCTTCCCATTCCTGATCCGTCATGGGAGACAGATCTTCTTCCAGCGTTCTGACATCCGACAATACCGGATTCGTCAGGGCATCGGGACGCTGCGGCGCCGGTTCCGTTTCTTTGATTTTTGCCTGAGCAATCACCAGCTTGTGACCGATTTTCAGCGCTGATCCTTTAGGACGGTTCATCGCCTTCAGATCGGCAATGGAAACGTTCTTCCGCTTTGCAATACTCGACAAGGTGTCACCCTTTTTGACCTTGTAGTAGGAAACGGTACTCCTCTTTTCCCCGGCTGAAGAAGCGACAACTTCACGTTTTTTATGGATTTTTTCTTTGGAATCGGGAATGACAAGGTCCTGTTTCGGATGCAGGGCACTGCTCTGCAAACGATTGGCCTTCTTTAAGGATTCAACGGATACACCGTATTTCTTCGCTATCTTGACTAACGTATCGCCCTTTTTTACCCGATACTCCTGGGCGCAAAAAGCTTGCGACTGAACACTAATAACCAGGAACAGGACCAACAGCCCCATCCACACGAAAGTCCGCCGATGCTTCATGAAGTCCCTCCTTTTGGATATTCGGAAGTTCTGCCACTCTGTCATGGGGTACACATCAGATGTGTTACGGGATGACAACAAAAAAATCTTTACTTCCTTATAAAAAAAACCGGGACCTGTCAAAGTTTTTTTCGCGGAAAAACGCGCTTGAGTTGTCCGCTTTTTTTTGGTAGCTTGCGCCAAGTTGTGGATTGATCCACAACAAAATCACAGGAATATTAAAAGAGAGCCTTTTGTTATTTATGTCCAGCCACCCTGAAAGCAATGCAACAGACGCTGTGGTCCGCGCCCGTGAAGTACTTCGGATTGAGGCGGAGAGTATCACTCAGCTTATCCCTAAGATCGATCAGAACTTCATCCGGGCTGTTGAGCTCATCTATCGTTCCAAAGGCCGGGTGATCGTCACCGGTATCGGCAAGTCAGGCCTCATCGGTAAGAAAATCGTGGCCACCATGACCAGCACAGGCACACCCGCCATTTTTCTGCATCCGGTCGAGGGACTGCACGGAGATCTCGGTATCGTGACGAAAGAAGATGTCATGATCGCCATTTCCAACAGTGGAGAAACCAGCGAACTCAACCTGATCATCGAAAGCATCCGGCGGATCGGTGTACCTCTGATCGCCTTTACGGGACGTGCCGATTCAACCCTTGGGCGCTCCAGCGATGTCGTCATTGACGTGGGCGTCGAACGGGAGGCTTGCCCTTTCAACCTTGCACCGACTTCCAGTTCCACCGCATCGCTGGCCATGGGGGATGCCTTGGCGATTGCCCTGATTGATAAACGTAATTTCAACGAAAAGGACTTTTTTCGGTTCCATCCCGGTGGAAACCTGGGCGCTCGACTGCGGGCACGGGTCCGTGACGTCATGATCCGGGGGAATGACATCCCTCTTGTTTTCACCGGCACACCCGTGCTTAAAGCCATTGAGGTCATGGACAATCAAAACAAGGGATTTGTCCTGATCACAGACCCGGAAAATCGTCTGCAGGGCATTCTAACAGACGGAGATGTCCGTCGCCTTGTCCGTCACGGCCGTGAATTCGCCAATGAAAGCGTCGATCGTTATATGAGCCCGAATCCCAAAACCGTGGCGGAAGACATCTCGGTGGCGGAAACCATCGAATTTATGCAGCGGCTTGAAATCACCGCTCTGGTTGTCATCGATACGCACCGCAAGATCCTCGGTTATGTCCACCTTCATGACATTTTGGGACGGGGCGGAACGTTGAAAATATCCATTTCTTGAAAGTTTATCGGCTATGAATGATGAAAAGAGGGACCGGTTGATCCGTGCCGTACAGGATGCCCTGTCGGAGGAAATGCAGGGTAAGTATTCCGATCAGGTTATCCGCCTCTGGCTGGAACCCACCCGGATGGGCAAGATCGACCGACCGGACGGATTTGCCTGTGTCAAACGGGACTGCGGTGACCAGATGGAGTTTTCCCTTGTGGTGAAAGATGACCGGATCACGGATGTCCGTTTCCAAACCGACGGTTGCATCAATGCCATTGCTGCGGGAAACTCCGGCGCAGAACTGGCCATAGGGAAAACCGTGAGCGAAGCCATGATCATTAACGGGCAGGACATCCTGAATGTTTTGGGAGGCTTGCCTGAAGAAAGCCTGCACTGCGCCGAGCATACCGTGGAAACCCTGAGGCAGGCGTTGCGTAACTACATGGAATACAAAGATATTCCATGGCGTTATGATCGTTAGCGTGTTCGTGTTTATCCTCGTCGCTGCCGGCTTCTAATCTTTCAGAACCCCATTCAAGGCGTCTTCTTTCGTCGTTTCCGTCTTTTTGGTGTATCCGGGGCATTTGATTAACTCGCTTTCTTCTACAAAGGCTCCTTTTCCACCCGCTCAAGCCTGGGTGACAGAATTTGTAGATTAACAGGAGATCGAATAAACTTGGCTCAGACAGCGATTGTTGACATTGACAATACCCTCTGGGAATTCAGCGAAGCATTTCATCAAGCATTGCAGAAATTCAATCCCCATTTTCCCCCGCCGGTGTTGTGGACCCGCCATCAAATCCGGGAGGGTTACTGTTCTGAGGAAGATTTTATCACCGCCATCAATTCAATCCACCATCAACAGGATAACGACGATTACCGACCTTATCCGGAAGCCCAAAATTTCTTATCTTCCCTTCATGAAAACGGTTTTCGCGTCATTCTGGCCAGTCACCGCGTGCCGACAACCAGACAGCCGACCGAACGATGGCTTGCACGGCACAGGCTTCCCTACGACGAGCTTCATCTCTCCCGGGACAAGACCGTGCTCTTTCCCAAAGCCGATGTCGTCGTAGACGATGCACCGCCGATCCTGGAA
>CAYOYJ010000115.1:0-8143 GCA_964408155.1 uncultured Syntrophales bacterium | reverse complement strand
TCAGGCCCGGAATGTCAGCAATGACGAAAGTACGATAGGAACCGTATGAGACGACACCCAGATTGGGCGTTAACGTGGTAAAAGGATAATCGGCGATTTTTGGTTTTGCCGCGGAGACTTTGGCGATGAACGTGGATTTGCCGACGTTAGGTAGACCGACAAGGCCGACATCGGCGATTAATTTCAACTCCAGGTGGATCCGACGTTCTTCACCCGGCATGCCTTCTTGTGAAAACCGAGGGGTCTGATGGGTCGATGTTTTGAAGTGCGCGTTTCCCTTCCCCCCGATACCGCCTTTGGCGACAATGCATTCCTGAGCATTATGGGTGAAATCAACCAGAATTTCTCCGGTGTCGGCATCTGATACAATGGTTCCCACCGGAACCGTGATGGCCACGTCCGGGGCATTTGCACCGGTTTTTAAGCTTCCACGGCCGGATTCACCACGCCGGGCCACATGGCGGGGTTGATGCTTCAGGTCCAGAAGAGTGTGATGGGAAAAAGAGGCTCTCATCACGATATCTCCTCCCTTACCGCCGTCGCCGCCGTCAGGACCTCCGCGCGGAACATATTTTTCCCTCCGGAAACTGATACAACCGCGACCGCCATCTCCAGCCTTTACATAAACGTCTGCTTCGTCAACGAATTTCATCTGTACACAAAATAAAAGAGGCACCCTGAAGCGCCTCTCACGTATAATGACTGGATTGTTTCGCCCACACATCCTGCCTTTGCAGACGGACCGGAGTTATACCTTTTTGACCTCTACCGCAGATTTTCCCTTAACGTCTTCTTTCACCTCGAACTCAACCTGGTCTCCCTCTTTCAGGCTTCTGAAGCCCTCTGCAACGATGGAGCTGTGATGAACAAAAATGTCCCCACCCGATTGACGGGAAATAAACCCGTACCCCTTTTTGTCGTTAAACCACTTGACGACTCCGCCCTCACGATCACCCATCTTTTCAATGCCTCCTTTTTTAACGTCACTATGCAGCGTAAACGCTGACCTTTTTTCGCTTTTTGTCAAGTCTTTCAAACTTGACGATGCCATCGATTTTAGAGAATATGGTGTAGTCTTTTCCCAAACCGACATTATTGCCAGGATGCATTTTGGTTCCGAGTTGGCGAATGATGATACCGCCTGCGCTGATGGCCTGGCCGCCGAATACCTTCACGCCGCGCCGTTGCGCATTGCTGTCTCGTCCGTTACGAGAGCTCCCCTGTCCTTTCTTGTGTGCCATGGCTTCTACCCCTTAGATGGAAATTTCGGTGATCTTCATACTGGTCAAAGGTTGACGATGTCCAGTCTTCTTGTGGTAGCTCTTCCGTCTTTTCATACGAAAAACCGTTATTTTTGGTCCTTTCTTCTGGGCAACGATCTCACCGATTACCTTTGCCCCTTCGACTACCGGGGTTCCCAGCCGGATATCCTCGCCGTTGGCAACCATCAGCACATCATGGAAAATGAAGCTGTCTCCCTTGAGTCCTTCCACCTTTTCGATGGACAACACATCTCCGGGGGAAACGAGATGCTGCTTACCACCTGTTTTAATGACTGCGTACATTGTTCAAATCCTTATAAAAAATTTTTGGCGCACTTTACCGAATATCGATGCGGTTTGTCAATAGAATTTATGGGGACCAGCCGTTCAGAAAAATCGGGAAGCCTGATTACTCCATCCGGCAAAAGCGAAAAATGACGAAACCTCGTGTTGATGCCTACCGAAAGAGGGTTTCCGTTTTGGTGATCCGTGTTTCGACCAGATCCGTTTCGGTCAACCCAAGTACATCCCGCAGAAAATCAAGAGGATTCAGGGATCCGTTATTATGCCATTTAATCCGCAGAGTTATGACGCGTGTCGCCGGATCAAACAGGAGGACATCCACCAGGGGGCGAATATCCTTGACAATGGTTTTATCCTTTGTCGTTTTGGTGGTGATAAATGAGGACGTAATCAGAAAATTCTGCAGCGTGTTGTTGATTTCTCGAGCCGGGCGGATTGTTTCCCTTGGAGGGAGGATTACCCGGTACTGGAACGCCAGAATCGCCTCGCTTAAGGAAGGTTCGGTCAGGGTCAGGGCCGTCATTTTCAAAAGGGCCATCCCCGACGGCAGGCAGCGATTGGCTGTTTCCATGAAGACCATGGTGTTTGGGATCGGTTCTTCAACCCGGATATCCGCATATTCCGCCAAGCTTTCCATCCCGACAGAGGTGGCCACGGCAAAGGAGATCCGGGGATGGGGATGGAATCCCTGGGAGTAGATAAACCGAAGGTCGCTTTGCTTCAAGGCTCGTATCAGGGCTGACGAAACCTCAAGGTGTGACAGAAGCCGTGAACGGCCTTTCTTGGTAAAAAGAATCCGAAAGCGCTTTTCCCTTGCTATTTCTCCCGGAGTAGATGTTTCGGGGCGGGGTTTTTCACAAAGGATATGTTCCATGTCACAGGCCAAGGTTGTTTTGATGTTTACATGGTCGCAGACGCCACAGTTATGACATGGGGAAAACCGGCAATCCGGTGTCGGTTCTTGGCGGCCGGCCTTTTCCGCCTCCTGCTGGAGGAATGCCCGGGTGAGTCCCGCGTCAATATGATCCCAGGGGAGGGTGGCCGATGGATCTTTTTCAACAAGAGGGTCTTCCCGGTTAATATACCGATTGTCCAAGGCGTTTTCCCAATGAGAAAAGTGGAAAAGATCGCTCCATCCGTCAAAACGGGCGCCTCTCCGGTAGGCTTCTTCGATCAGAAATCCTGTTTGTTCGTCGCCCCGGGACAGGATGCCTTCCAAAAACGACATTCGGTGGTCGTGCCACTTGACGGAGAGATTTCGATTATGGATTACCTGGCGGAAATAATTTTGCTTCTCCAGAGTCTCCGCCATCGTGATCTGCCGAGACCACTGAAAAGGCGTGTGGGGTTTGGGAACAAAGGTGGAAAGACTCACCGTCACCTGACCACGATTCTTTCCCTCCCGGAGGGCGCGATGAGCCAGGTTGGAAATGCCTTCCAGATCCTCGGGCGTTTCGCCGGGAAGTCCGATCATAAAGTACAGTTTGACTGCTTTCCAGCCGGCGTCGAAAACCTGTCGCACCGTCGTCAGCAGTTCTTCTTCCGTGTTCCCCTTGTTGATGACATTGCGGAGACGTTGCGTTCCCGCCTCGGGTGCCAAGGTGAAACTCGTCTTGCGAACACGTTTGATATCGTCCATTAACTTCTTAGTCAGTGTTTCTACACGCAGCGATGGTAAAGCCAGGGCGATACGCTGGTTGTAATAACGGTCCATCAGGAGGGACAAGAGCGGCTCGATGTAAGTGTAATCGCCGGAGCTTAAGGATAAAAGGGAGATTTCTTCATATCCTGTGGCCGACAGGTTTCGATCCGCCATATCCAGAAGGACCTCCGGCTCCTTTTCCCGGACAGGGCGGCAAACCATGCCTGCCTGGCAGAAACGGCACCCCCGAGTGCACCCCCGGGCAATTTCCAGGGTGATCCGGTCATGAATCGTTTTCATGAGCGGCACGATGGGGCAGGTCGGCAGTCGCCATCGGTTGATATCCGCAACAATCCGCTTGCGGATGATCTGTCCCTGTTTGTGCAACGCAGGAACGAAGAGTCCGTCTAATTGAGCGAGTTCTTCCAGGATCCGCTCCCTGGAATACCCATTTGTTTTGCCGTTCATAACGGATGTGGCAATCTCCGTGATGATCTCTTCTCCCTCTCCAACGGCAAAGGCATCAATGAAAAGCGACATGGGGGCCGGATTAAAAGAGCAAGGGCCGCCGGCGATGATCAGAGGGTCTCCTGCACGGCGGTCTTCCCGGCGCAGGGGAATGCCGGCCAGGTCGAGCATGTTCAGCACGTTGGTGTAAGACAGTTCGTATTGAAGAGAAAATCCAATGATATCAAAATGACTCAATGGAGCGTGGCTTTCCAGTGAGGCCAGGAGAAGGCCGGACTGCCGCATTCTGGTTTCCATGTCCGGCCACGGAGTGAAACAACGTTCGGCAACAACGCCGGGCATGCGGTTCAAAATAGCATAAAGGATCTGGAGCCCCAGGTGGGACATGCCCACTTCATAGGTGTCGGGAAATGCAAGAGCGAAGGAAAGCTTGCAACTCTGATGGTCCTTATGGACCGCATTAACCTCCCCGCCGATATAACGACTGGGTTTTTCGACGGACAAAAGGAGAGATTCGAAATTCATATCCCCCGTTCCGAGAAGATTTCCCGATATTGAAAAGGGTTCTTTTCCATGTCCCGATATTTAGACAGAGCAAAACGCCGGGCAAAATCGGGTTTGGAGAGGTAGGGTAGGGTGTCCTTCTTGAAGGTATTGATGAACCGCTGGAAAACCTGGTCCCTTTCGGATTTGGCGACAAAGGATCTTTCGTTTTTGTATTCAAACATCAGGGCATCTCCGAAACATTTTCGCATTTTTTCGTACTGGACCTCCTCGGAGAAAAACGATGGGTCTAACGAAACGACGGTACAGATGTATAAAGTCACCTTGTCCGTGTCGACGGCGATTGAGCGGGAATGATCCCAGATTTCAAGGGTCAGACCATTTTGCAGTGCGATTTTTTCGATCAATTCCTTAGGCATGATTCTTTCTGCTGTCTATGCTTGATCAATGATTTCCTGAAAATACCGGGATCTTCTGCGAAGCAGCTCCGGCCCGGTGCCGGGATATGATATGTGTGAGCGCGATCACAACCCCGTTGCCGATGGCGCCTTGCCTTGTATCATCTTTGCGCTTGACCTGCAACTTCATTCCTTTATATATAGTTTTCCAGTCTCGTACCCGGAGCAACGATTTGTTTTTCAAGGTGAAATGGCATGAGCGACGCCAGGGGGATCCTTTTTATGTTATCCATCAATCAGAAAGGGCTTATGGCGAAACACCAATTTTATCTTTCAGTGCGACGACAACATTTGCTACACCGACCGGCATCTTCCCAGGCAAGGAAAAAATGTTTGCATATGCAGCGAGAGCGAACGCAGCGTTTTGATTATGTCTTGGAGAAGGTCCGACAAGGAGCTTAGACGGTGAGGTTCGAATGATTCCAGGAGATTTTATCCATTTATGCCAGCCCGGCGAGGGAAAATCTTGCGGTGCCTGTTGCGGGTTATACAACTACGCCGACAGCAGTGAGGCATCGCTTGTGTGTCGGCTAAGGAAGCGAACCCGACTGTTCAAGAATATTGTCCAAGGAAGGGAGGACCTGCCGACTTATGTGGCGCGCGTTGTGGAGACTGAAGATCCCGCAAAGCGCTATGAGGTAATCTACTGTTGCGAGTACCTGGGTTTTATCGATGCGGAAGAGCAAAAAGTCGGTTGTCTCCTGCATCCTTGTCAAAACGGCGGGGAAGATTGGCGGGACATTTCTTTTTACGGGAAGGAACTCTGCGACGGTCACTTTTGTCCCAGTTATCATTATCTTTCCCGGAAAGAGAGCTTGGCCCTTGTTCATATCATTAAAGACTGGTATCTTTACGGCCTGTGTGTGACCGACATCGACTTGGTGAAGGGCTGGTTTCGTCTCGTCGCCGATCGGGTTCATGAAATGCCAGGGGAGCACCGATTTGCCGAGGGGGCACTCAAGGATATTTCATTACGGTTTTTTTCCCTCAAGCTGACTTGGCCTTACCGTTCCCGAGAAACGAACCGGTTGGGGAAGTACTATTTTGACGGTTCCCAGTACATGATCAAACCGATTGATTACACCGTTTTCGGCTGTGGGCCATCCCGGTTTGATAAGATTTTTCAGAGTCTGGCTTCGGAGTTTCAGTGCGGAGAGGAAATTAGGCATGCCGAAACTTTAATTCAGGAATATATTGACGATTTTGCATCAGAATACGAGAGGAGCGCCCGCTGAAACAAAAAGCAAACGTACAGACGGGAATGTGTGATGGACCAGATGCATAAGGAAATCCTTTTTTCACGAGAAGCAATCGATAGGCGGGTCAAGGAACTGGCGGCCAGTATTTCTCGGGATTATGAAGGACGGGAGTTGATCGTCGTCGGCATCCTGAAAGGGGCTTTCATTTTCATGGCCGATCTGATCCGGGCCCTGTCGATTCCCTGCCAGGTTGACTTCGCGCGTCTTGCCAGCTACGGCGCCGGTTCGGCCAGTTCGGGCAAAGTGCTCCTGATGAAGGATATTGAAATGTCCATCAAAGGAAAGGATATCCTGATCGTTGAGGATATCGTTGATACCGGAATTACCCTGTCCTATTTTGTCCAGTGGCTGAAAGAACGAAATCCCCGTAGTCTCAAGGTATGTGCGTTTCTTGATAAGCGCGGTCGACGTAAAGTGTTTTTTGAAGCCGACTATGTGGGTTTTACCGTCAAGGATGGATTTGTCGTCGGTTACGGCCTGGATTTCGATGAAAAGGCCCGGTTTCTGCCCGACGTATACGTGATCAAAGAATAATTCAGCAACAGGGGGAAGGAAATGATCATTCAGTGTGAGAAATGCTTAACGAAATACCGGTTCGACGACAATCTCATGGAAGGGGACGGTATCTGGGTTCGCTGCAGCCGCTGTAAGCATGAGTTTTTCCAGGAGAATCTGTTTGCACGGTCCTTTCCTTCCGTCGATGAAGAGGCCGTTCTGAAGCAACTCGACGATATCAGAAGCGGTATAAAGGATCGCGAACCGGAAGATCTGTCTTTCGAGAATTTGTCTGCGGGAGAAGAATCCGTGATCCGGGAAGGCATCAGCAGGGGTGAAAAAAAACCGCCCGGGGCAAAAAGCGGGTTTGTAAGATTTATCAAAGTCTGTTTTAAAATTCTTTTAATCTTGGTCTTGCTGGTTGTTTTTGCCGGGGTGTGTTTGTGGTCTTACATGCAGGCCGGTGGGTTGACTCTTAAAGACATCCGGTCCTCCATTCCTTATCTGGATCAATTGATTCCCACAGAAGATCCCGGTGTTGTGAAACTCTCGCAGATCAGGATCGTCAATGTCAAGCAGCGCTATGTCCAGCATTGGATCTTGGGGAACCTTCTGGTGGTCGAGGGAACAGCTTGGAACAGCACGCCCTTTCCTGTGGCACGCATCCGGGTGGAGGCGAGGCTGTTCGATGCCAAGGGGACCTCACTGGTAAGAGAAGAAGCCTTTGCCGGGAACCTTCTGACCGATATGGAATTGACCACTTTGCCGGATGAAAATATTAAACGAGAACTTGCCACAAGTCGGGGAACGGATGTGTCCAATGATCGCGTTGAACCCCGGGGGCAGATTCCCTTCATGATAGTCTTTACCCAAACTTATCCGATGCTTAAAAAAACCACGGTTCATATTTCCGGCGTCGAAAAGCTGCTTACGCCATAAATGTATGCAAAATAATAAATTTAGCCCGAAAGCTCTGCTGCGTCAATGCGGGAGGATATTGTTAACAGTTTTTTCATGTATAACCGGTTTTTCTGTCCGCGCAGAACAATTATCAGTCAGGCATCGGTATCCCTTACCTTATAAAAAGAGCAGATTATGTGACGCAACGGTATGGTTGATCTACTTAATACTATGAATGATCTTCTTTTGTGTGCCCGGGTGTTATTTGTATCGTTTGAAAACAGAAGCCGAAATCGCAGATGGCATGACGCGTGGTCTGTATCAATAAAATTACGAAGTACCTTCCCGCCGCTGCTATCTTGAGATACTCATGATATCGAATAGATGATCAGTATTCGTATAACGGCATCTTCTGCCTGGCCTCGCATCACGCTATCACCATCATCTGGATAGATGACAAGTTATCGTTAATACAAGGGAATAAAAATAAATCATTTTTTTTGCATAATTCACTTGACACCCGACAGGAGAAAGGGTAGAAAGCGCCCTCGTTCTTTTACATCGGATTTTGTCGGAAACGCCGCGTGCCTTTGTCGGCTGGAGTTTTTCGGGAAAAATGGTGCAAAGGAACAAAAAATTTCTTGACAGAGTTTACTTACGGGTTTATATGGTAAACTTCGCTTTTGTGAGCAAGGAATTGGTTCTTTGGGAATTGAATAGTGGGAAAAATTGATTTGTGGGTCCTAATTTATTATGTCAGTTGAATTGAGAACGGAGAGAAATCTCCTGCAGGATTATAACTGGAGAGTTTGATCCTGGCTCAGAACAAACGCTGGCGGCGTGCCTAACACA
>CAYOYJ010000114.1:0-8242 GCA_964408155.1 uncultured Syntrophales bacterium | reverse complement strand
AATTTGGGCTGATGTCCACAGGTGCAAATCGGGATGCCGGGGGGACAGACACAATGCTTTGACCAGAGTCGAAAGGCGTTTTTGACAATCCGGTCTTCCAGGGATTGGAAGGAGATGATGGAAAATCGTCCCCCCTCTTTTAATTTATCCATACCGGAGGAGATGCCTTGTTCCAGGCTGTTCAGTTCATCGTTAACCCGGATGCGGATGGCTTGAAACGTTTTTGTTGCCGGGTGTATCTTACGGTTTCTCTGGTCGGGGGGAAGGGCCTGGACCACGATGTCGCTCAAAGATGCGGTCGTCATGATCGGGCTGGTCCTTCTTGCCCTCACAATGGCGCGTGCGATTCTTCCGGCCATGATTTCTTCCCCGTATTCCCAGATCACTTTGCTCAACTCTTCCTCTGATGACCGATTGATGAATTCGTAAGCCCCGCTTTCCTGTTCCTGATCCATTCTCATATCCGGCAGGGAATCAGCCGCGGTAAAACTGAACCCGCGTTCCGGGGTGTCCAGTTGATGGGACGATACGCCAAGATCAAGAAGAATGCCGTCTACTTTCGATATGCCGAGATCGGTCAGTATTTCGGAAATTTGGGAGAAGTTTGCCTTCCGCAAAATTTTTCTCGTTCCGAAAGAGGCCAGGTTTTTCTCCGATTCCCGAAGCGCGTCGTCATCCCTGTCCAAGCCGATTAAAAGACCATCCGGTTCCGTGGTTTCCAAGATACGCCGGGCATGGCCCCCTCCGCCGACCGTTCCGTCGACGTAAATCCCGCCGGATTGACAGCGGAGACTGGAGATCGCCTCCTTGAGCAAAACCGGCGTGTGATAGGGACCCATGCATCCGCCTTCCTTATTAAATACCTAAGTCCACCATGCACTTTTCATAGGATTCGAGATTGCCCCCCGTATCCTTCATTTCGTTATCGAAACGTTCCCTATTCCATATTTCGATGTTTTTCAGCATGCCGGCCAAGACGATGTCCTTGTCCAGATTGGCGTATTCTCTGAGGTTTTGAGGGATCAGAACCCGGCCCTGACCGTCGAGGGTGCAGTGTACGGCCGCCGACATGAAAAAGCGATTGAAAGCGCGGACTTCTTTCTTTAAGATGGATTGATGCGACATCTTCTCTTCGATGACGTCCCATTCCTTGAAAGGAAAGACGATGAGATAACCGTCCCAGTTGGTGATGACGAGTTGATTGTCGTACTTTTCGGCAAAGATTTCCCGATACTTGGCCGGAAGGATGATTCTTCCCTTGTCATCAATGGTATGATTGTACTGCCCTCTGAAAACGGACATCTCCAACATCCTCCACGATAAGCCACTTTCCTCCACTTGGCTCCGAATATAGAGAGGTAATTGGGGTTTGTCAAGCGAAAAATTATTCTTTTTTTCCGTTAGTTTGGTATTTTTTTACAGCTCGGTGGTGGGTAATATAATTCGAGGAAAAAAAATGGGTGCCGTTGTTTTTTGACACGAAGTAGAGATAGTTAACCTCGGCCGGATGGAGAGCGGCTTGCAGGGAATCCAGGCCGGGGTTGGCGATGGGGCTTGGGGGCAATCCGTTGATCCGGTAGGTGTTGTGAGTGGATGCCGCGTCGAGGTGGCGCCGCTTGATCGGTCCGTTAAAATCCTTGATGGCATAGACCGCCGTAGGATCGCTCTGAAGTTTCATCCCCTTTTTTAAACGGTTGTGAAAAACGGCGGAAACCAGGCCTTTCTCTTCCCCGTAGCCGGTTTCCTTGCCAATGATTGACGCCAAAGTAACCCACTCATGCAGCGTAAATCCCAGAGTCCGGGCGCGGTTCTTCATGGCCGGGGTAATGTGCTTCCGGAATTCGTCCACCATAAGGGTCATAATCTCGCGCGCCCCCATGGAACGGTCGAAGGAATACGTTTCCGGGTACAAATAGCCCTCGATGCTATCTCCATCAATACCGAGGAATGATAAAAACACCGCGTCCTTGGACAGGTCTATAAAGTACTTCGGATCTATCAGACCGGACTGAGCGAGACGATCGGCGATCTCCTGCACGGTCAGATCTTCCGGAATCGTGACCCGGTAACGCTTGATATCACCCTTGACGAGTTTGTCCAGAATCGCGGATGGGGAAATATCCGGTGGAAATTCATATTCACCCGCTTTGATATGGAGCGCGGCGCCTCGGGACAGAGCCAGCAGAAAGAAGAAAACTTTATTGCGGATAACGCCTTTGTCCCCGAGGGTGTCGACAATCGCGAGAAACCCCTTCCCTCGAGGTATGTCAACCAGTGCGGTTTGATTGCGCCCCGGGACCGGATGCATGATATCGAAGAAAAAAGACGAAGACAAGACCATGATGCAGACAAAAAAGGCGCCGAGGAACAGGACTTTTTTTGAGGAAAAAGTTTTCATAACCGATGTGTTTTCCTGTTAGGAGGTTTTTCGGGACAAATGATCGAGATAGCCTTGCAAGATCAGCGTTGCAGCCAGCTTATCCACGATTTGACGTCGTCTTTTCCAATGGATTTCAGCCTCTCGCAGGATGCCTTCCGCTTCTTTGGTCGAGAGGGTTTCGTCCCATAAGACAACCGGCAGCCCAAACGCGGTTTCGAGATAGCGGCCGAAATGATTAATCTTGTCGCATTGAATTCCTGCCGATCCGTCCAGACGCAGAGGATAGCCGACGACGATCCGTTCCACCCCGTAGCGGTTGATCACCTGCTTTAATTCTTCCAGGACCTGCTTGTTGTTTTTGCGGACGATGGTAGCAACTCCCTGAGCGGTCATGTCGAGTTCGTCACTGACGGCAACGCCGATTCTTTTTTCGCCGTAATCAAGGCCAAGAATACGCAACGGATTTACCTTCCTCATTCGTTCGGGCGGTAGTCTTAGCAGATATGTCCGTAAATTTCCATGAGAAAGCGGATCAGGGAAAAAGACCGGCAAGATCATTACAGTCCCTTGCTGAAGCAAAGTAATTGACTTTCCCGCCAAGGCTTTTAATATCACACCGCTTAAAAGGATAGCTGTCTGTCTGGTACATATGTTGCAAAAAACTCGCAGGATTTCTTAGATCCGGCAATGCTCGTTCGAGGGCTTAGCCCGCAGGCTAAACGGTTTTTGGCAGCAGAGACCTGTCAGGCGTTCATCAGGGCCGCCGGGGAGGCAGGACGTTTGTAAGATGAAAGGGAAGGGGGTTCGGTAGTCAATGTTGGATGAGAAAAAGACAAAGCAACAACTTATTGACGACATGAAGATACTGAGAGAACAGCTTGCCTTGCGTCAGCATCGCCAACCCGACGGTCAAAAAACTGACATATCCCTCGAAACGGAACTCGCCTGGAAAGATTTTCTCCTGAACCTTCATGAAAAATCCTTTGATTTTGAGGATGAGGAGCTTTATCGATATATCCTGCATGAAGTCGTACGCCTTACCAGAAGCGACATCGGTTTTCTCCACCTGGTATCGGAAGATCAGCGGACTGTGATGCCGGTCTGCTGGCATGAGAAGGCGCTCCGGCACTGTACGGCATCTTATGAAACCCATTATCCCGTTGACCAGGCCGGCAACTGGGCGGATTGCTTTCATCTGAAACGTCCGGTCGTCTACAATGACTTTTCCCACGCCCCCAACCGCAAAGGTCTGCCTCCGGGGCACAATCCCATTGGACGGTTCATGAGTGTGCCGGTCGTCGAGCAGGGCAAAGTCAGGATAATTTTGGGCATAGGCAATAAACCGGACGACTATGACGGGGACGATATATTTAGAACGCAACTCGTTGCCAACAGTCTGCAATCTATTCTGACTCGGCGTAATGCGGAAAAGCGACTCCGGGAAAACGAGGAAAGGCTGTCTCTGGCCTTCCGGGCCACGCGGGACGGGATGTGGGACTGGAATTTCACCGGAGGGAAAGGTTACGCGAATTCGAATTATTTTGCCATGCTCGGGATGCAATCCAGTGAAATTCCTCTGAATTCTGACCATTGGTGGCGCCTCGTTCATCCCGACGATACGGCTAAAGTAAGGCAGGCCCTGGATCTGGTGAGGCAGACGGTTCCCGGGGATCGGGACAAGGTGACGGCTGTCGAATTCAGGATGCGGAAAAAAACAGGCGACTGGTGCTGGATTCTGGCCCGGGGGAAAGTGGTCGCATGGGATGACGAGGGCCGCCCGGTACGTATGGTCGGGGTCCACACGGATATTACGGAACGCAAACAGGCGGAGGAAGCGTTAAAAGAAAGCGACGAGATTTTCCGTCTTCTTTTTGAAAAATCCGGCGAAGCGAAGTTCCTCATGGAACATGACCGTTGCATCGACTGCAACGAAATCGCCTTGAAAATGCTGGGGTGTACCGACAAGTCCCGGATCCTGAATCTATCCCCTGCCGATTTCTCTCCGCACAGGCAGCCGGACGGCTCCCTGTCAAAAGAAAGAGTACAGGCGGAAATTGCCCGGGCCGTCCGGCAGGGAGCGAATCGTTTCGACTGGTTAATCCTGGGTTTTGACGGCAGGCAGCTTTACGTGGACGTCACTCTGACGCCCGTCACTCTGAAGGGAAGGAGTCTGCTTTATGTGACATGGCGGGATATTACCCGGCGTCGCAAGGCGGAAGAGGAGCTCCTTTACATGAACGCCGTTTATGGTTCCATGCAGGAGGTTTCCCCGGACGGGATCCTGGTCGTCAACGACGAAGGCCGGATTGTGTCCTTCAACGCACGCTTCGCCGAGATAAGCGGTATTCCCGATGATATCCTGGCGACGGGGTCAAATGAAGAGGCCCTGGCCTTCGCACTGTCCGGACTGGTTCATTCCGAAGATTATTTCCGGACGGTCAAGGCGCTTTACCGGCAGCGGGCCGAAAAAAACCGGCAGGAAATTTACTTAAACGACGGCCGGGTGTTGGACCAGTATTCGGCCCCGATCGCGGCGCCGGGAGGAAAATATTACGGACGCATCTGGTTTTTCCGGGATATCACGGAAAGCAAACGGACCGAGGCGACTTTACGTCAAAGTGAGGCCGCACTCCGCAGTGTGTTCGATGCCAGCCCCGTTGCTCTTTGCATCATGGAAGGCCGTGTTTTCCGGAGCGTCAACAAAATCTGGTATGATCTTTTCGGGTATGCGCAAGCGGAGATCCTCGGGAAAACCACCCGGATGTTGTATGAAAATGATACGGAATATGACCGGGTGGAGCGGGAATTGTACGCACACCTGAAAGATCAGGGGAGGTCGGTGGTCCGGACTAAACTCAGGCGGAAAGACGGGGACTTGCGTGATGTCGTCTTGACCGCCGCGCCTCTGGAGAAGCAAAATCCGTTTCGCGGAACCGTCGTGGCCATTGAAGATGTTACCGAGCGCAGGCAGGCGGAAGAAAATTTGATCCGGAAAACGACTTTTCTCGATTCGCTGGTGGAGGCCGGTCTTGACGCGATCCTGGCGGTTGATGAAAACGGGGAGAGAATTCTGGCCAACCGGCGCTTTATTGACCTGTGGCGGATTCCGCCGCAGGTTCTTCAGGAGAAGCACGACGGCCCCATGCTTCAATATGTGATGTCCCTGGCTAAGAATCCGGATGAGTTTCGTGACAAGGTTGTGTACCTCTATGAGCATCCGAATGAAACCTGCCGTGAGGAGGTCGAGTTGAAAGACGGTTCAATTCTGGATCGCTATTCGGCGCCCGTTTTTGACAAGGACGGCTGTTATCACGGGAGAATCTGGTCTTTCCTGGATATCAGCCATCAAAAACGGATAGAGAATGAATTGCGGGAATCCCGGAGAAGGCTGTTTGACATCATCGAATTTCTACCCGACGCCACCCTGGTGATTGACCGAAACGGAAAGATCATCGCCTGGAACCGGGCCATGGAGGTCATGACGGGGGTGAAAAAGGAGGACATGCTCGGAAAGGGCGATTACGAGTATGCCATTCCCTTCTACGGGACGAGAAGGCCGATCTTGATCGATCTGGTCGGGTGTCCCAATGAAGAAATCGAAAAGGGGTATACGGCTTTTCAGCGCTCGGGAGATATCCTGTTCGGCGAGGCCCATACACCCAATCTGCCCCCGGGGGACATCCACGTGTCGGCGACGGCCTCGGTGCTGCGTGATTCCGGCGGGAAGGTGATCGCCGCCATTGAGTGTTTCCGCGATATTACCGAGCGTGACCGTCTGGAAGCCCAACTGCGCCAGGCCCAGAAAATGGAGGCCATCGGGACCTTGGCCGGCGGGATTGCCCATGATTTCAACAATATTCTCGCCTCCACGATCGGTTACACCGAACTGGCGACGATGAATATCGGCAAGCCGAGCCTGCTGAACGGTTACCTGGAGCAGGTGATGAAATCCTCCGACCGGGCCAAGAATCTGGTCAATCAGATTCTGGCCTTCAGCCGACGGACGGAGAAGGAAAGAAAACCCCTTGATATGACCGTTTTAGTCAAGGAAACACTCAAGCTGTTGCGCGCATCCCTGCCTGCGACCATCAAAATCAATCATCTTTTCCCCGCAGAACCGGCCACGGTCTCGGCGGACCCGACGCAGATCCATCAGATCGTGATGAATCTTTGCACCAACGCGGCCCAGGCCATGCGGGAAAACGGCGGTGAACTGGAGGTTAGTCTCTCTCATTTTTCCGTTTCCGTCACGCCGGGTGGGCCCGACCCGGCCTTCAAGGCGGGCGAGTATGTGAAACTGGCGGTCAAAGACACGGGCCACGGCATCGATCCGGCCATTCTCGATAAGATATTCGATCCTTTTTTTACGACGAGACAGCACCAGGAGGGAACCGGCCTCGGGCTTTCCGTGGTTTACGGTATCGTCGACAGTTATGGCGGTGTTGTTCGGGTCACAAGCAAACTTGGGCAGGGGACGACATTCAACGTTTATATTCCAGCAGCGGGAGAAGCGCGCGCCGGTTCGGAGCGGAAATCGAAAGAACCGGTGCCGGGAGGCACGGAATCCCTCCTGCTGGTGGATGATGAAGAACCTTTGGTCCTGGCCATGGAGAAATACCTCGCAGCTCTGGGCTACAATGTGCTCTCTTCCGTCAGCAGTCCCGAGGCCCTGTATATGGTCCAGGAAAATCCATGTCGGTTTGACCTGATGGTCACTGATATGACGATGCCGCACATGACCGGTTTAAGATTGAGCCGAAAGGTGCTGGCGGTCAATCCGCTGCTGCCGATCATTCTCTGCACGGGATACCACGACTCGATTACGAAAGAAGAAGCGAAACGCAGCGGCGTCAAGGAATTCGTTTTGAAACCCGTATCGATGAAGGAAATGGCGTATCTGATCAGACGGGTTCTGGATATGCGATCGATGAAAGAGCCGAAGGAGAGTTGAAAATGGCGCGAATTTTGATCATTGACGATGACGAAATGTTCTGTTCCCTGCTGTCCGACGCAATTCAAAGTGAAGGCCGCCATATCGAATGCGCCGGCACATTGCAGAGCGGCCTGGCAAGGCTAAGATCGGCTGCTTTCGATATCGTCTTTCTTGACGTCAATCTTCCCGACGGCAACGGTTTGGAGCGACTTGCGGATATCCGCGAATCCCCATCGGCGCCGGAAGTGATTATCCTGACCGGTCGGGGAACCTCCGACGGGGCGGAGCTGGCCATCAAAAACGGTGTCTGGGACTATATCCAAAAACCCTCCTCCATCCATGTCATGACCCTGCCCCTGCTGCGGGCGCTTCAGTTCCGCGAGGAAAAATCGAAATCGAGATCAACCGCCGGCCTCAAACTGGAAGGGATTGTCGGCGACAGCGCGAAAATGAAGGCCTGTTATGAGCTGGTTTTGCAGGCGGCCATGACGGACGTGAACGTGCTGATAACGGGGGAGACCGGCACGGGGAAAGAGCTCTTCGCCCGGGCCGTTCATGTGAACAGCGCCCGTTCCGGCCGGAATTTTGTTGTGGTCGATTGTGCCGCCCTGCAGGATACACTGAAAGAAAGCACGTTGTTTGGATATGAGAAAGGCGCCTTCACCGGAGCCGATCAGAGCCGTGAAGGGTTGATCAAGCAGGCCGACGGGGGGACGCTTCTCCTCGATGAAATCGGGGAACTGCCGCTCCCCATGCAGAAAAGTTTTCTCCGTGTTTTGCAGGAACGCCATTTTCGCCCCTTGGGAAGTATAAAGGAGTTGAAAAGCAATTTCCGGCTCATAGCGGCCACAAATCGCGATTTGGAGAAATTATCACAAACCGGCGGTTTCCGGGAGGATCTGCTTTTTCGTCTGCGCACCCTCACGATT
>CAYOYJ010000113.1:0-8326 GCA_964408155.1 uncultured Syntrophales bacterium | reverse complement strand
ACCGGAAAAGCGGGTTCCGGGGTCATCTGTCTCAACGGTGCGGCGGCGAGAAAAGTCTCCAGGGGGGACATCATTATCATTGCGACTTATTGCATGGTCGACGACAGCGAGACAAAAGGCTGGAAACCGACCTGCGTGCTTCTGGATGACAAAAACAAGATCAAAAAGATCACACATTGATCGATTTTCTGAGAAGAAAGACCGGTTAAGGGCATGCTCTTTCGCTTACAGGGGATGCCCTTTTTTTTCAATAGACCTTGAAATTAAGCGCGCGATTTGTTAGGGAGATGTTCGCGCCTGGGCCGTGGTGGTTGATTTTGAAAAAGAGCTTGAAAAATATTTTTTTAACCGGGCTGGCCGTGACTATTCCCATCGGCCTGACCCTCTATATCCTCTTTTTCATTATCGATGTCATGGACGGTCTCTTGAAGATCATTCCGGACCGTTATGAGCCGGATGCCCTGCTGGGTTTCCATATACCCGGCCTGGGTATCATTTTTACGGTTCTTTTGATACTCATTACCGGGTTGCTCACGAAGAGTTATCTGGGAAATGTCGTCGTCCGCAAGGGCGAAGGGCTGTTTGCGCAGATTCCCATCGTCCGCAGTGTCTATCTGGCGATCAAGCAGATCTTCAACAGCCTCTTTGTCGGGAAAAGCCGCAGTTTCAGAAAAGTCGTCCTGGTTGAATATCCGCGCAAGGGGTTACACAGTATCGGTTTTGTTACGGGCTCTGCGGAAGACACCGTTCCTCAGATTTCTCATGAGCATGAAAATAATATCGGGGTCTTTATTCCTCTGGCCCTGACTCCTTATACGGGGGCCTTCGTGATTGTCCGTGAAAGCGATGTGATTGAAACGGATATGACGGTCGAGGAAGCGTTCACATTGATCATTTCGGCGGGGATCGTTCCTCCCGGAAGCAGGGCTTCCTGAGTTGAACGATAAGTGAGTAGAAATTTATACCAAGAAGAAAGGGAACAAGTTACATGAACATTACATCAGAGAGCGTAAAAATCGGCCATCCGGATATTGTCTGCGACATGATTGCCTCCCATATCATCGCGGAGATTATTGAAGAAGAATACCGTGCGGGCATGACTATCGATACGATGCCGCATTGCGGTCTCGAGGTTTTTCTGGGGAAAGGTCTGTGCATTGTCGGCGGGGAAGTGGCCACCCGCATCTACGTCGATATCGAAAAGATCATCCGTAATACGGTGCTCTCCATCGGATATAATGACTACCATCTGGGGTTGAACGGAAACTCCATGGGTATCTTGAACACGATCATTCCCCAGTCGCCCGACATCAACCAGGGAACAAGGGCGGATCTGGGCAAATACAAGGAGATCGGCGCCGGGGATCAGGGTATCATTTATGGTTTTGCCTGTAACGAAACCTCGGAGCTTTTACCGTTGCCCTATGTCCTGGTCAATAAGATGATGCGCTGCTTTGAAACCTGCGGCAACCCCATCTTCGCGCCGGACGGAAAGGGTCAGATTACGGTCCAGTACAACGATCGGGGGATGCCCGAGCGGGTCTCGACGGTGCTTATGTCCAACGCCATCGATTACCGCTGTGTCAAGGAGGGCGACCGGGCCGGCATTGAGCCCATGGCCAAGCATATCGCCATGGGTTGCGTCGGCGACTGGGTGGACGAAGGAACGGAATTCCTGTTCAATCCCACCGGCGAGTGGCAGGCCGTCAATTCCTGCAGCGCCGCGGACTCCGGAGTGACGGGGCGGAAACTGGTGGTTCAGCTTTACGGCGGTTTCCCCGGTGCCCAGTTGGGCGGGGGGGCCATTGTCAACAAATCACCGGAAAAAGTGGACTGTTCCGCAACGTTCGGGGCCCGCTATGTGGCGAAAAACATTGTTGCGGCAGATCTGGCGGAAAAATGTTCGGTACAGCTTGCCTACGCGATCGGTATTGCCCGTCCCATCGCCATCTATGTCAACACCTTCGGAACGGGTAAAATTTCCGACAACAATCTGGTCCTGCTGGTGAAAGAATATTTTGATCTCTCCCCCAGGGGGATGATCGAGAAGTTCGATCTCCTTAACGGAGATCTTTATCGTCATATCCCAAGGAGCCTTTTCCTGGGCGACTATCCCTGGGAGGAGACCGACATGGTGGATGTGCTCAAAAGGGCCGCGGATTGATCATTCAGAGAGATCGGGATCGTTTTTAACGTCTGTTTCCGGGAGTGATGAACATGAGTTTTCTTGAAATAGAGATGTCCTTGCCCTGTAAAGTGGCGGATATGAGTCAGGCCGAATGGGGAAGAAAAGAGATCGCCCTGTCGGAGAACGAAATGCCGGGTCTGATGGCGATTCGCGGGAAATACGGTCCCACGCAGCCCCTGAAGGGACTGAAGATTACGGGCAGTCTGCACATGACCATCCAGACGGCGCTTTTGATCGAAACCCTGAAGATTCTGGGCGCCGATCTCCGCTGGGCTTCGTGTAATATTTTTTCCACGCAGGATCATGCGGCCGCTGCCATTGCGGCTGCGGGATCGGCGGCGGTCTTTGCCTGGAAAGGCGAGACCCTCGAGGAGTACTGGTGGTGTACGGAGCAGGCCCTCACCTGGCCCGATGGGTCCGGACCGGATCTGATCGTCGACGACGGCGGAGACGCGACCATGCTGATCCATCAGGGCGTGAAAGTGGAAAAGAATCCCGGTTTGCTGGATGAACCTCAGGAGCATCGCGAAATGTCCATCATTATGGAGAGATTAAGGCATTCGCTGAAAGTCGCTCCGCAGAAATGGCAAAAGATCGCGGCCGGTATCCGGGGCGTCTCCGAGGAAACGACAACCGACGTGCATCGTCTTTACCAGATGGCGTCCGCGGGAGAATTGCTTTTCCCCGCGATCAATGTCAATGATTCCGTTACGAAATCAAAATTCGACAACCTGTACGGCTGCCGCGAGTCTCTGGCCGACGGAATCAAAAGGGCGACGGATATCATGATTGCCGGGAAAATGGTCGTCGTTTGCGGGTACGGCGATGTGGGCAAGGGCAGCGCCCATTCCATGAAGAGCCTGGGCGCCAGGGTGGTCGTTACCGAAATCGATCCGATCTGCGCCCTTCAGGCCGCCATGGAGGGATATCCGGTAAAAACACTGGAGGACGTTGTGGAGGAAGGGGATATTTTCATCACGGCGACGGGATGCTGCGATGTCATCCGCAGTGAACATATGGAGCGGATGAAAGACGAGGCGATCGTCTGCAATATCGGTCATTTCGACAGTGAAATCGACATGCATTACCTGGAGAACAACCCCGGGTGCCGGAAAGAGAACATCAAGCCCCAGGTGGACCGCTGGTACGTTGAATCGGGGCGATCCATCCTCATTCTGGCCGAAGGCAGGCTGGTCAATCTCGGTTGTGCGACGGGCCATCCGAGCTTCGTCATGAGCAACAGTTTTACCAACCAGTGCCTGGCCCAGATCGATCTTGTTTCAAATGCTTACAAACCGGGTGTTTACAGGCTGAGCAAGGTGCTCGATGAGGAGGTCGCCAGACTCCACCTGAAACGGGTCGGGGCCTGCCTGACCCAGCTTACCCGCAAGCAGGCCGATTATATCGGCGTGCCCGTGGCGGGTCCTTATAAACCGGATTATTATCGCTACTGATCGCAACAGCACATCGGTCTGCTTCTATGTCCTGATGCGGCGGCCGAGAACCAGGGCCAGGATCACAAAGACGGCGTTTGCGGCCCAGGCCGCCGGAAGGGGCGCAATGGTGCCGGATCGTCCCAACGACACGGAAAAGGCGTGGACGATCCAGTAGGAAAACCCGATGACAATGCCCAAACCGATGCTGCGGGCGACGCCGCCGCTCCGTTCCGCATGCACGGAAAATATCACGCCGATCGCCGTTAAAATCAGCGTGACAAACGCGAAGGCGACCTTGGCATGCAGGTCGGTCAGGTAAGGGTTGACGTCCGTTCCTTCTTCGTCCAGTTTGTCGATATACGTTTTCAACTCAAAGTAACCCATCTTATCCGGCGACTTTTGAACCGCCTCGAAGTCGACCGGTGTTTCCCGGATCGGCAGCGGCATGCGTTCGTGTTTTTTTATGTCGGGCAGACCGTCTGCGGAAAAAGAGATCACCTGGACGTTCTGCCCCAACCAGTGGTTTTTTTCCCAGACGGCCTTCTCGGCGCTGATCTGCATCCGAAGCCGAAAATCTTGTGTCATGAAGTACAGGGATACGCCCTGGATTGTGCCCGTCTTTTGATCATACAGGTTGAAATTGTAAATGCCGTCCGTTCCCCGATACCAGATCTGAGATTGCTTAAAACTTCCCCGGGCCTGCTGTTTTTTAATCTCCACATACTTGATATGATCCGCCTTCTGATTGGCCATGGGGGTCACCCATTCACTGAAGAAAAAAAGGAAAAAGCTGATGACGACCGCAGACAGAAAAACAGGTGAAGCAATGCGGTAAATGCTGATGCCGTTGGCCTTCATGGCGGTGAGTTCACTGTTGCGGGAAAACGTACTCAGGGTGATCAGAGTCGCGATCAGGACAGCCACCGGAAGGGTCAGGGACACAATCATGGGGATTTGATAGAAGATAAAAGAACCCATCTGACTAAGGGAAGCATTGTTATTCAGAAAGAGTTTCAGTCGTTCAAAGAAATCAATGATAATAAACAGCGTCACGAAAAGACTCATAATCATGAGCAGGAACAGGAAAAATTCTTTCAGAATATAGCGATCAATAATCTTCATATGCTCGAATTCAAGAAAGTTCTTTTATTGCTTCCGCAAACGGATATCAAAACCCGGTATGGATTTATCCCGGGCGGATCTTAGGCAAAGCCAGACGGCGGCGATGAAAAAGACGACTGTTGTGCCGCCCGCGCCTATCAGCGGCGTAAGACGCCCCATTTCCACCAGGGCGTCGCTCCCCAGCTGCAGGAGATAATAGGCAAGAATAATAAAAAGCCCGATGACAAACCCTCGGGCTTTTGCCGAACGCTGCGGTCGGATGGCCAGCGGCAACCCCATGGCGGCGAAAATGATGCAGGAAAGGGGAATGGTAATTTTTTTATACAGTTCCGTCATCAATTCACCCAGCGCCTCTTGTTTCAGACCGCTTTTGCCGATCTCGGAAAGAAGCTCCTGAAAAGTCATTTCCCGTGTGTCCTTTTGAGGCGGACCGGACAAGGAGGCGCCGATATCCAGATTGATGTCGTAGGTTTGAAAGATCATCTGGCGGTAGGTCGAACGATGCAGGTCTGTGTTGGAAGATATGCCTGATTCCAGGCGCATATTCAAGGAAAGATTATCCGGGTCCGAGATCAGATAGGCCCTTTTGGCAAAGATTGTTGCCGGCTCCTGTCCGGGACGGCGGTCGGAGATAATCACCCCTTCCAGATAATCTCCGCTTTGAGGTATATGGTCGGCATAGATCAGAACGCCTTGGAAATCGTCGTTGAAGACCTTTTCCTGGATGCCGACGCTGGCTTTTTGCTGCGCAATGGCGAACAGAAGATTTTTTGTCGCCGTATTCCCGGCGGGGACCAGCAGAAAAGACATGGCCGCCGTGGCCAGAAAAGCCAGACAGGCGAAAAACAGAACGGGAACATATAGCTGGTACAGACTGACTCCGGAAGATTTCATAACCGTGATCTCGTTGTCGCCGGAAAGACGTCCCACGCCGATCAAAATCGAAATCAACAGAGAAACGGGGATCGTGTAAATCAGGAGTGACGGCATTAAAAAGGCGATCAGCAGGGCGATGTCGCCGGACTGCACCCCCTTGTTGACCATCAGATCCATCAACCGCAGCGTTTTTCCCATGAGCAGAACAAAAGTAAGAATCAAAAGGATCATGAAAAAGGGCAGGGAGATCTCTTTCAGAAGGTAGCGATACAGGATTTTAGTCATATGTTCTTATATCCGACATCCGTTGTTGGGGGAAATATATGCGTCAAACGGTTTTTTGACAACCATAAACTGGCCTGACTAAGGATTGTCTGCGAGGAATGGTTTGCAAAAAACGGTGAAATGTGCAAGAAAAATCAGGCAATCAGCGTAATTTGTCAAACGAATCCATTCAGACCTAATTAACTGGAGAAAAACATGATCGATCTGCATACCCACACCATTTTCAGCGACGGCGAACTGATTCCATCGGAGCTGGTCCGCAGGGCCGTCGATAAAGGTTATCAGGCCATCGCCATGACCGACCATGCCGACCTGTCGAATCTCGATTTTATCGTGCCGCGGATGGTCAAGGTCTGCAAACAACTGGAAGAAGCCGGTACGATTCAAGTTATTCCCGGAATCGAGCTGACCCATGTGCCGCCGGCGCATATCGGTGAACTGGCGAAAGAAGCCCGGCGTCTCGGTGCGCAGATTATAGTGGTTCATGGGGAAACCATCGTGGAACCGGTAAAGGAAGGAACCAACCTGGCTGCGGTTGCCGCCGACATCGATATCCTGGCCCACCCGGGACTGGTTACGGATGAGGTAGCGGTGCTGGCGGCGAAAAACGGAATTCGCTTCGAAGTATCCACTCGGAAGGGGCACAGCCTGACCAACGGACATGTGGTCCGGTGCGCCAGAAAGCATGGCGTTGCCCTTGTACTGAATACCGACTCCCATGCGCCGGGGGACCTGGTGACGAAGGGGTTTGCCCGTATGACGGCAGCCGGCGCGGGTCTTGACGAAGACGAGATCGACAGGGTTTTCCAAAACGCGGAGCAACTCGTGCGACGAAAACATCATTGAATATCGTTCCAAAGTGTTTGAAGCATGCTTCAGTCCTGCTTCACCAAATCCATGAAGGGGCCGGCTTCTTTTGAAAGAAACCGGCCCCTTTCTTTTCATCCGCCTGAAAATTAAAAAAAGACGCCTCAAGCTGAAAGAATTATTCCCGGAGACGGCCTTGACAGGGTATGGGGCGATAACTATATTAGCGAAGCGTTGGGCGCTCCGGCGCCCCGATGAGCGAGGAAACGAGAACAACCATGGAAGATATGATTGTAAAAATATTCAAGGAAAGCTGCCATGTGAAGGAGGTTTTCATCAACGAAAATCTGTCACGTCTGGTCGGCATTGTCGAAGTCATAAAAAAATGTCTCGAAAACGGCAATAAGATCCTGATCTTCGGCAACGGCGGCAGTTCGTCGGATTCGCAGCATCTGGCGGCGGAGTTTGTAAACCGTTTCCGGATTGAGCGACCACCCTTGCCGGCCGTTTCGTTGGCGGCGGACAGTGCCGTCATCACGAGCATCGGTAACGACTACGATTTTTCCGAGATATTCAGCAAACAGATCCGGGCGATCGGGCAACCCGGTGATGTGGCCTGGGGGTTAAGTACCAGCGGAAAATCGTCCAACGTGATGAAGGGATTGGAGACAGCCAGAAAAAACGGTTTGGTTACCGTCGGTTTTACCGGCAAGGATGGGGGCGATATGGTCAGAATGTGTGATTACATCCTGACTGTGCCGTCGACCAGCACGGCGCGTATCCAGGAGGTCCACATCACGGCGGGGCATGTGATCTGCGAGATGGTCGATTTCAAGCTTTTCCAACGGCCGGAAGTAAATTGAGAAAAAACATGGCGAGGAGAAGATATCCGTACATGACAAAGAAATTTAAAAAAGAGAATATCCAGGATCAGGTCGAAATCAGCAGCGACGCGGAAGAAGCGTTAAAATCGGAATCCCTGTCGGTCGGCGAGGAAGATCTGGAAAACATCATCCAGGTAAAAGAAAGAGAAGCGGCGGATAATTACGACAAATATCTGAGAGCGCTGGCCGACCTCGATAATTTTAAGAAGAGAGCGGCCAGGGACAAACAGGATACCATCAAATACGGTAACGAAAACCTCATCAAGGATCTGCTGCCCCTGATTGACGGGATGGATAGAGCCCTGGTCTGTGCGGAAAATTCCGCCGATTTCGAGGCCTTCCGGGAAGGACTCCGGATGCTCCAGGACCAGTTGTGCTGCTGTCTGCAAAAGCACGGTGTTCAGGCGATTGACGCGGAAGGTCAGGCGTTCGATCCGAATATTCATGAAGCCTTCATGCAGGTGGAAAGTCCGGAACATGAAGCCAATCAGGTTGTAACCCAACTGGAGAAAGGTTATCTTCTGAACGGACGATTGATCCGACCGGCGAAAGTCTGTGTCTGCAAGAAATAACAGGAAATAAAAGGAAGATGTGCAAATAATCTGCGAGAGATTGTGAAGGAGGAAAAACAGAAATGGCAAAAATAATCGGTATCGATCTGGGAACAACGAACTCGTGTGTCGCCGTCATGGAAAGCGGCGATCCCATTGTGATAGCGAATCAGGAGG
>CAYOYJ010000112.1:0-8499 GCA_964408155.1 uncultured Syntrophales bacterium | reverse complement strand
GACGAACAGACGATTATCGAAGTCATGCAGGACATTCTGGAAGCCTTGGGTTACCGTGTTCTCACGGCGAACAGCGGGGAGGAGGCAGTCGAAATCTACGATTCCATGCAAGAAGAGATTGATCTGGTGATTCTGGATGTCATCATGCCCGGGATGGGCGGTATGGAAACCTTTGAGGCCATCAAAGCCAGGAATCCCGATGTAAAGGTCATCCTAAGCAGCGGCTACAGCGTCAACCACATTGCCAAGGAGATCATGGACCGGGGCTGTCGGGCGTTTATCCAGAAGCCTTTCAACATTGAAACCATTTCCAAGAAGGTCAGGGATGTTTTACAGGAAGCTTAAGAAACGTTTATGAGAGGTTAATCGCCCAACTGGAAACGTTTCAGCTTTTCCACCAGAGTGGTGCGATTCAAGGCCAAGAGTTTTGCCGCCTTATTCTTGACCCCACCGCTTAATTCAAGCGCTTTCAGGAGCAGGCCTTTCTCAAATTGTGTGACCGCTGCATTGTAATCGAAGCCTTCTTCCGGCAGATCCAGGATCTGGGGCGCCGGTTCCGTCCGGCATTGATGGCGGAATTTATCGGGAAGATCGTCTATCGTAATCTCATCGCTGGTTTTCATCACGACGAGCATTTCCATCAGGTTCTGTAACTCTCTGACATTACCAGGCCAGGGATACTGGATCAGGCAGGCCATCGCTTCCTGTGAAACGACGCCCGGTCTTTTTCCCTTTTTCGCACTGATCTCATGGAGAAAATGATTGGCCAGGATGGCGATATCCGGCCCTCTTTCCCTCAGCGGGGGTAGATAGATGGGAATGACATTGATCCGGTAGAAGAGATCTTCCCGAAATTTTTTTTCTTCGACCGCTTTTTCCAGGTTCTGATGGGTGGCGGCAATAATCCGCACATCCGCTTCAAAGGTTTTTACCCCGCCGATTCTTTCATACTGCTTTTCCTGGATCGCCCGGAGTACCTTGACCTGAAGCGACGGACTCATGTCGCCGATTTCGTCAAGGAAGAGGGTGCCTCCTTGGGCCAGCTCGAATCTTCCCGCACGGCTCCGGATTGCACCGGTAAAGGCGCCTTTTTCATGACCGAACAGCTCGCTCTCCAGCAGGTCTTCAGGGATGGCGCCGCAGTTGACCGGAACCAGGGGGTTGTTTTTGCGCGAACTGTTGAAATGAATCGCCTTGGCCACCAGTTCCTTGCCGGTTCCACTTTCGCCGTAGATCAGCACGGTGCTGTCGGAGTCGGCGACTTTCTCGATGGTCGAGAACACTTTTTTCATGCAGTCGCTGTAGCCTTGAAGTTTTCCCAGATCGTATTTTTCCTTCAAATGATCCCGGAGATGGACATTTTCCTCACGAAGCTGCGCATAGGATACGGCTCTTTGGACGGTAATACGGACCAGATCGTCTTTCAACGGTTTGGAGATAAAGTCAAAGGCCCCCAGTTTCATCGCCTCCACGGCATTGTTGACGGTGCCATAACCGGTAATGATGATGACCACATGATCCGGCGCCATTTCCTTGGCGAAGCGCAGCAACTCCAGGCCGTCAACATGGGGCATCTGCAGATCCGTAATGGTGATGTCGTAATGGTCTTCAAGGAAGGCTTTCATTGCTTCCCGGCCGTCTTCAACGGTTTTGACATCATAACCACAGGCGGTCATCAGTTCGGACAGATTTTGGCGGCTGAGTTCGTTGTCGTCAACAATGAGAATTTTGGCTTTTTTCATGTAGTTTTCCTGGGAGCAGCATTTATTTAGTGACAAAGGCTGAGAAACAGCCGAAACGTTGCGCCGCAGCGCATATTACTAAAATATTGGCAAAAAAGAGTAAAGATTTTTCTTTACTGTGCCGATACTTAAAATATCGTTACATTGGATTATATGGTAACACAATCGTGTCCCCTTTGAGAAATCTCAACTTAACAGAAATATGACGTTTTTAAAAGGTGAAAAGAGCCAAAACACGAACTCATGTCAACAAATTGATGAGAGGTAAAAAATGAATGAAGCGGAAGAGATCGTAAGTCAAGTCAGGAAATCGGGGGTGGACAGAGAAGGCAAATATCTGACTTTTTCCCTGGCGGGAGAGGAATACGGCATCGGCATTCTCAAGGTTAAGGAAATTATCGGGATGATGCCGATTACCCATGTGCCGCAGACCCCCGATTATGTCAAGGGGGTGGTGAACCTGCGCGGCAAGGTCATCCCCGTCGTCGATCTGCGTCTCAAATTTGGCATTGAACCCATTGATTACACGGAGAGGACCTGCATCATTGTCGTCGAAATCATCCATGCCAATAAGACGATCTCCATGGGCATTGTGGTGGATTCCGTTTCCGAAGTGCTGAACATCAAAAACGGTGATATCGAGGATACCCCTTCTTTTGGTACGAAACTGAAAACGGAGTTCATTTTGGGTATGGCCAAAACGGGATCGAACGTCAAGATTCTGTTGGATATCGATCTTGTACTGGCAGACGAAGATGTGGCCGTCATGGAGAAGGCGGACCTCGTCTAAATTTCTGCAGGCTGAAATAACGTCGGCCGCGAATGGACCTGTAAAACAATGAGTCAGCGGATCGCCCCCACAGAAAGCGGCGGGACAAGGAACCACTCATCGCAAAGCGCAGGTAAATCATGGAGAAAACATTTTTTTCGACATCAGAGGTTGCTGATCTTTTTGGTATAAGCCGTGTTACGGTTTATCGCTGGGTCAAGGACGGAAAGATTCAGGCCTTTGGGTTGGGGAAAAATCTGAAGATTCCTCTGTTTGAAATTAAACGCCTCCTGCAGGATTTCGGTATTGCCGATCTGTCGTCCAACGATCTGGACGGCATTCTGAAGGATCATGGTGTGCGGGAAATTATCCAGACAACGGCGAAAGACGGCAAACATGACCTTTAGCCGCCTTCATGATGGCCTGTTGCTTCATCAAGTCCGTTATTTGAACGGGCAAAGAGGAGAATTTTTCCCGGATGGTTCGTATTTTGCTAATGAAAGGTGTCCATTCTTGAGGGGTTGTTTTAATTGATTAAAGGATGCGCTGGATATGGCGATGATTGCGGAACTTAAAGAAACGGATTTTCAGAAAATCAGTCGTCTTGTCTACGAGCAATGCGGTATCAATCTGCATGACGGGAAGAAAGAACTGGTCAAGGCCCGCCTGGGGAAACGTCTTCGGGAGGGGAATTTTTCTTCCTTTGCCGAGTATTATAAGTATGTGACAACCAACGAAGGTCAAGATGAACTGGTCATGATGATTGATTCCCTCTCCACGAATCTGACCTATTTCTTTCGTGAAGCGGCGCATTTTGACAAGTTGCGGGCGGTTCTGCCCGAGATGGTCAATGGGCATCAGACAAGCCGGAGAGGGGTGCCTTTTCAGATCTGGAGCGCCGGATGTTCTTCCGGTGAAGAGCCCTATTCCCTGGCAATCATTGTGAAGGAAATCCTGGGGGACAAAAATCAGACTGTATCGATTTTAGCCACGGATATTTCAACCCGCGTGCTCCAGATGGCGATTCGTGGGGTTTTCCCGAGAGAGCGGATGAAAAATGTGCCCGATGCCATCATCAGGAAGTATTTCCAGTATGGTTCCGGTAAATGGAGCGGTTTTTTTCAAGTAAAGAAGGAAATACGGGATATGGTGCGTTTTTTGAGATTCAATCTCATGGAGTCGCCGCCTGCGAATTTTGTCTCCGACGTTATTTTTTGCCGGAATGTGATGATTTATTTTGACAAATCCACGCAGGAAATGCTGGTCAATCGCATTCACCAGATCCTGAACAAGGGCGGTTATTTTTTTGTCGGTCATTCGGAAAGTTTGACAGGTTTAAACCATTCTTTTGATTATATCGAACCGAGTGTTTATCGAAAATAAACTTATGGCTGATTTGATCGTTGGAATTTCGGATTTGAAGGTCAGCAACAACCCCGGCGACATCCTGGTAACCTTTGCTTTGGGATCTTGCATTGCCGTCGCCATTTATGACCCCCTGGTGAAGGTGGGAGGATTGTTGCACTATATGCTGCCGGATTCGGCGCTGGACCTAAAAAAAGCGGAGGCGCAACCGGGCATGTTTGCCGATACGGGTGTTCCTCTGTTGTTCAAGTCCTGTTATCGTCTGGGGGCGGAGAAAAAGAGAATGGTCGTAAAAGTGGCCGGCGGTGCCAGTATTCTTGACGATACCAATTTTTTTCGAATCGGGCAGAAGAACATTACGGCCCTGCGGAAGATATTCTGGAAAAACAACGTCATGATCGAAGCCGAAGACACCGGCTCCAACTACAACCGGACCGTGCGCCTGGACCTGTCGAACGGGAAATTCCTGATTAAAAGTTCGATGGGAATGATGAAGGAATTATAATCATGATAGAGAAGATTATACGTTCAGTTCAGAGCATACCCGCCTTTCCGATGACCGTCCAGAAAGTGGCGGAACTTGTTTCCCGCGAAGATTATGCCGTGACCGATCTGGTCAACCTGATCAAATATGATCAGGCGATTACGGCCAATATTTTGAAGATGAGTAATGCCGCCTACTTTGGCTCTCGGCACAAGATCAAGACCATTCAGGAAGCCGTGCTGTATCTGGGCCAGCAGAATCTGCTGCGGGCGGTTCAGACGGCCGGGGTTTCCCGGTTCTATCGCAAAGTCGGCGGGGGTTACGTCACCAAGGCCCAGGAACTCTGGAAACACTCCGTTGCGGTAGCCATGATGACACAGATTCTGTCACAGAAAGTGTTTCATTGCGACGATTCGGTTCTCTATACCGCGGGTCTGCTCCACGATATCGGGAAAGTCTTCCTGGGTGAATATGTTCAGGAATCGTTCAATAAGATCGAGGATCTGGTTACCAACCGGGGTTATTCCTTTCTCGATGCGGAAAAAGAAGTGCTGGGGATCGACCACGCAGGTCTGGGCGGATTGATTGCCGAACATTGGCATTTCCCCCCGGAGATCAAAGACGCGATCGCTTATCACCATCGTCCGGATCTTCTGGACAAAGAGGGGGACTATGTTTCCTGGCTGGTGTACCTTTCCGATCAGTTGTGTCTGATGATCGGTGTTGGCGGGGGCATCGACGGTCTTGCCTATAAGGGACTGGAGGAGGCTCTGACGCGCTTCCATCTGCGGGAACAGGATTTGGAACAGGGAATGGTTATGCTGCTGGAGGCGCTGGAAGCGGCGGAAGACGTAATCAATATCGTATAAATGAGAATTGAGGGCACACCATGTCGTTTAATGTACTGATCGTGGATGACTCCAATGCCATGCGATCCGTGGTCCGCAAGGTTATCCAGTTGTCGGGTTTCCGGATGGATAACTGCTATGAAGCCGGCAACGGGAAGCAGGCCCTGGAGGTTTTGTCCAGCGAATGGGTCGACGTTATCCTGTCGGATATTCATATGCCGGAAATGGATGGCTTCGCGTTACTGAAGGAAGTGCATCAGCATGATGTCTTCAAAAACATCCCTGTCATCATGATTTCCACGGAAGGAAGCATGGAACGGGTGAACGAGGCCTATACCCTGGGTGCGAAGGGATTTATCAAAAAACCTTTCCTGCCGGAAGAGCTGAAACGTATTCTGCATGAAGTGATAGGAGTGGGAGATGAAGGAGAATATCAGGCAGACAGTGACGAAGGCGACTTTTGAAGTCTTCGAGAAAATGTTCTTTGTGTTCCTGGAACCCGTTGAGGATACCCCATTCAAGTATGATTCGGTGTCTTACATCGATTTCGGCGGCCGGGCTTCGGGAGGGTTTAGTCTTATGATGTCCCGGGGGCTTACGGCGATGATGGCCGAGAACATGCTTGGCTGCGAGCCGTCGGAAATCACGGAACAGATGATCGAGGATTGTTCAAAGGAGGCGGCGAATATGGTTTGCGGAAATTTCCTGCGTAAAATCAGTGAACAGGATGTTTTTAATCTGAATTTACCCCAATACGCGCCGATGGACCAAGCGACAGGCAAGGGACTGATTTTATCCGGCCCCGATGATGTTGTCGTTCATTTCGAATCGGAAGACGAGCATCTCCAGGTACGTTTGGCCTGGAAAGAAGCGGGTGAAGCCTAAAGGGTACTGTCATGATCGGCAAAGACGTGACGCTGCGGGATTATTTTCTATCCCCGGGCTACATTTACATCAGCGAGGAGCCTTCTTTGATCTCCACCGTGGTCGGTTCCTGTGTGGCGGTGTCGCTGTGGGATTGTCATAAGGAGCGCGGGGCCATGGCCCATTTCCTCTATCCATCGACGGATGAACGTTCCCAGGCGTCGGCCCGGTACGGCAATGTGGCGATCCAGTACCTGGTCAAACTGTTTCTTGCGGACGGATCGAAGATAAAAAATCTGCGAGCACAGGTGTTCGGGGGGGCAATCAGCCCTCTGGGGGGATGCGAACGCATCGGTTCGGAAAATGTCCGTATGGCCAGACGCCAACTCAACCGCAGGAGGATTCCCGTTGTTTCCGAGGATGTGGGGGGCTCGATGGGCAGGAAGATTGTTTATAATACCTTAAAAAATGAGGCTATCGTCTATAAAGTGAATCATCTGAGAAAAGGCGACTGGTATCCTTACATTCAAGAGGGCAGATAGGGTGAAAAAAATAAGAGTTCTCATTGTCGATGATTCCGCGATTGTGCGAAAAATTTTCTCCGAGGAGCTGTCTAAGTATCCGGATATTGAAGTCATCGGGGCAGCTCCTGATCCCTTTGTGGCCAGAGATAAAATCGTTACGCTCAAGCCGGATGTGATCACCCTTGATGTCGAGATGCCCCGCATGGACGGTATCACCTTTCTAAGAAAATTGATGAAATATTACCCCTTGCCGACGATTATTGTCAGTTCTCTGACGCAGAAGGGCGGCAAGTTGACTCTGGAAGCCCTGGATATCGGTGCCGTTGATGTGATTGCCAAGCCCGGCGGATCCTATTCGGTCGGTGACATGAGCGCCCAACTGGCGGAAAAGATCCGTGTGGCCTCGCGGGTCAGTGTGGTCCGGAAAGATGAGGAAAGTCTCGCCGGTGTGTCGGAGCCGATTCGGGCGCTGGCCCAGACGACGAACAAGGTCATCGCCATCGGCGCATCTACCGGGGGAACGGAAGCGTTGAAAAATGTTTTGACCAAAATGCCCTCCAATTCGCCAGGCATTGTCGTGGTTCAGCATATGCCGGCCCATTTTACGACGGCCTTTGCCGAGCGGCTCAACGGTATCTGCCAGATGGCCGTGAAGGAAGCGGAAGACAACGACTCTGTTACGCCGGGTACCGTGCTGATTGCTCCCGGGAATTATCACATGATCTTCCGGAGAAGCGGCGCCCGGTATTACGTCGAAATCAAGACGGGGCCCATGGTGCATCATCAGAGGCCGGCGGTGGATATCCTGTTTAAGTCCACGGCCAAATATGCCGGGGCCAATGCGATCGGAGTTATCCTCACGGGGATGGGAGCGGATGGTGCGGAAGGACTGCTGGAAATGAAGCAGGCCGGCGCCAGCACGATTGCCCAGGACGAAAGATCCTGTGTGGTCTTCGGCATGCCGAAAGAGGCGATTAAACTGGGAGCGGCAGACAAGATCGTTCCCCTGGATCAGGTTGCTCAAGAGATTATAAGGATGGTGTAAAATGACTCATCAAGCGCTCACGACATTGATTGACGGGATGGCTTCGGATTTTCTTTTCCTTGACGACCGGGACATCGACATTGCTTCGGCTGGGAAATTCCTGAATTATCTTGACCAGATTCTATCCGAAGGGGAGAAGGTCGGTACGGCACAGATCCTCAAGATTTCTCGTTCTCTGAGCCATATTCTCGGGAAATGGCTCATCGACCAGGTAAAGGATAAGGAAGCGGGATTCGGCATGATTGAGAAGGGCATTTCCCTGATGCAGGAGGTGGCCGAATCTTATAAAAATACCGGCGCTTATGCCGGCGATGTCGGTCCTTTTGTCGCCGATTGCGTCAATCTGCTCGGCGAGGACATTCCTGCCGCGGAGGTTTCTCCGGAAGCCGTTTCCGCCCCTTCTGATGTGAAAACAGAGGTTCCTGCCGCTGAAATAGCCGCAGCGGTGCCGCCGAGTGAAGCCGCCTCGCCGGTCGATCCACTGCAGGATGATTCGCTCTTGAAGGATTTTATTGTTGAAGCATCCGAATATATTGACGAAATTGAAGTCAACATCCTCAATCTCGAACAGGAACCGGAAAACAAGGAATACATCAATGCCATCTTCCGGCCTTTCCATTCCATCAAGGGTGTGGCCAGTTTTCTGAACCTCACCATCATCCGGGATCTGGCCCATAAACTGGAAAACCTCCTGGACAAAGCGAGAAACAGCGAGCTGGACGTGACCCCGCCGGTGATCGATGTCGTCCTGGACGGCGCCGATGTCCTGAAAGTTTTGGTCGGCAAGCTGAAAACCGAACCGGAAAACAGCCAGAAGATTCCGGAAGGACTGGATCTGGACGAGTTGAAAAAACGCAT
>CAYOYJ010000111.1:0-8514 GCA_964408155.1 uncultured Syntrophales bacterium | reverse complement strand
ACGGACTTGGCGCCCCGGAAGCTGTGATTTCCGGAATTCCCTTTTCCACGATGCCGCATCATATTGGTTGTCAGGTTATCGAGGCGGTTTCAACGATGCTGGCCTCCAACGGATGCTTTGTGGCCTACCAGTTCAGTGACCGCGTCGCCAGTCTTTGCTGCCCTCACCTGGGTGCGGCGCAGGTGGAACTGGAATTCATCAATATTCCGCCGATGCGTGTTTACCAATGGAAGAAAGACGATAATCACTGCGAGAAGGCCGTGCAGGCAAGCGTTTAATAAACGGTTTCTTGAGGATCAGAAGGTGCATAAAGAAGCTCATCGATGAACACATTTAAATCTCACGCTTTGGAATTCGGCAGAAATAAAATTCAACAAATAACCCTCCTCATTTTATCCGTTGTCTTGGCCCTGACCGTCGCATCATGTGGGACCGTGCAACGTGGGCCTTGCGGCGGCTCCTTGTGGGATTCGGATGTCCTGGTGAGGGGGAACGCAGCCAGGGTAGAAGCGCTGATTGATTGTGGGATCAATGTGAATCAGCGTAATGCGGCTGGTGAAACGCCCCTGCACCGTGCGGTCGATCTGGGAGATGCAGGCGATGTAGGAAAAGGATCGGTCGGCGCACATAAGGGGACCATCGGCGATCCGAAAATCGTCGAATTGCTGCTGGAAAATGGCGCTGATCCCCGCGCGGTAGACAGAAATTACGTCACACCGCTACACTATGCCAATCAGGCAAAGATTGCCGAGAAGCTTATTAGCCGGGGTGCTCGCGTCAACGCTCTGACCGTCACCGGCTGTACCCCGCTTCATTATATCGCCGAAAGAGGTTATGGCGTTCATGGTGCGCAGTCGGCAGTGAAAACCGCTGAGGTGCTCATCAGTCACGGGGCAAACATCAACGTCATCGCTAAGGATGGATCTACCCCCCTGTACAAGGCTGTCTTCAATAATAAGCTCGACATGGCCGAACTGCTGCTGCGGCATGGTGCTAATCCCAACATCGGCAACGGCAGGTCGCAAAATTCTCTTTTGCCCTTAGCGGTCGCCGTATCGACCGGCGGGTACGGAAATGCGGACATGGTGGCATTGCTGTTGAAATACAGGGCCAATGCAAATGTTGTGAGCACATACGGTACCGCGCCACTGCATTATGCCTGTCAGGCAAAGATTGCGGCCCTGCTCATTGATTATGGCGCAAACGTCAACGATCCGGGCAGGGCCGATGTGACCCCCCTGTATGCGGCAAGTTATCGCGGAGACAAGGGTGTTATGCAGGTGCTTCTCTCTCGGAAGGCGGATCCGAATAAACAAAACAAAAAGGGGTCCGCGCCGCTGCACGTTGCGGCCAATCGTGGCCACAGGGATGTGGTTAAGTTGTTGATCGCCAATGGCGCCGATGTGGGCATTCAGGACGCCAATGGCTGGACCGCACTCCATCATGCCGCCTACCATCGACGGGCCGGGGTCGCTGAGGCGCTTCTGGCCAATCATGCCGAGGTGAATGCCTTGACCCATCAAGGCTCCACACCGCTGCATCTGGCTGTCGGGAACGGAAAAGAAGCCAGCGATGTTGTCGAGCGTAGGGATATCGTTGCCGTCCTTGTGGCTCATGGCGCCGATCTGGACAAGAGCAACGGTGACGGATTAACGCCTCTGGTGATCGCTTCCCGTCGATGTGCTGTGTCCGACGTCAAATTGCTGCTGGCCGCCGGCGCAGATGTGACTGCCGCTCGAGCGGATTGGCGGACAAGCCCCACTTCGGGGGATGGGTGTCAAGAAACCGGCGCTTTACTCCTCGGTTCTTCTGTCAGGTAGAGAGGATAGCGGGTAAGATTTGTGCATATATATCCGAACTGCCAGATAAGTCATCCCCGCTGCAGCGTCGCCTATGGCGAGATGTTCGACGACGTCAAGACGCAAAAGCAGCGGGAAACATGTCAGGATAACCGCAACAGTGTCCCGAGGGGTTGTCACGAGACCTGCCGGCAAGATCGATTTTGATGGATAGAAAAACCATTATTCAGCGATAACACATAAAAATGATAAACCGCGGTTGAAGGAGGTTTCTTCAACCGCGGTTGGGTTGCTGCTGAAAAAGGGATCAAATTATTTGACGGTAAACGATGTTTCCCGAGCGTCGCTGTTCTGGCCCACCTGGATGATCGTCAGGACGGTGTATTTTCCCGGGTTGGCGTTTGTCGGCAAAGTCACGGGAATTTGGGACGTATAGGTCCCTCCCTGTTTCTGGAGCGTTACCTGAGGTCTGCCGGTCAGTTCTCCATTATAACGTATTTCCCGGGTTTCCATGACATTCATCATCGCCCCCTGCTCGGTCAACACAGTGTAGGTCGCCATCAGGTTGATCGTCCCGCCTGGTTTGACGATATTGGGTGTAACCGAGGCATTTTCAATTCGGACCAGGGCCGTTTGGCTCTGGTCATAATTGTAACCGTACTGTTTCTGTGCCGCTTCTTCGTTGCGCACCCGGTCATAGGCATAATGTCCGATTGCCGCCCCCGCCAAGGCACCCAGCAGTCCGCCGATGACAGCGCCCGTTGTGGCATCGCCATGCTTTTCACCAACGATTCCCCCGATCACGCCGCCGACGGCGGCTCCTGTTGCACCTCCGACGGCAGCACCCGTGTTTTGTTCGTACTGGTCAGTTGCGCAACCAAGCACAGTGAAAAGAAAAATCCCCGACGTAACCAAACAGACCAGCCTGCTCTTTATCTTATCCATAAACATTGTCCACACCTCCAGATCATTATTTTTGATTTTCCACGCACCCCCAAGCATGCATATCAGATTGCCGCCGGAATCTTTAAATCATCATATCCGGGTTCGTTTTCTTTTTCCAGCGGCCTTTAGTCTCGCCCGTAAAGTTTGGTCCATCCGGCAAGTCGGGCGGCTAATTGCGGCGTGAGGGATCCGCCTGAGTGCCGCCAAATCCAGTTTCCCCTATGGGTTCCCGGCCGATTCATCCGGGCTTCCGCACCCAGACCAAGGACGTCCTGCAAAGGCAGGATTACCGTATCGGCGACGGTCATCATGGCCATCTGAATCATCACGGGTGCAACGGCTTCGGCGGTGATTTTTCTCCCAAGGTAACGAAAAAGAAGGGTTTTCTGCTTCCGGGATGCCTCTGTTTCAAACCATCCCCGAAGTGTATTCAAGTCATGGGTCCCAGTATAGACCACGGTGTTGCGGTCCAGGTTGTGGATTGCAAATGGACTTTTTGCGATGGATTCATCAAAGGCAAAGGTCAGGGGCCGCATACCCGGTATTCCGAAGATGCGCATCGTTTCCCGGGTGTCGGGGGTGATTTCACCCAGATCCTCTGCGATGAAGGGGAGTCGCGTCAGGCGTCGGGTTGCCTGTCGGAAAAACCCCATGCCCGGTCCCGGCACCCAATGTCCCGCCAGGGCGGTTTTCGCGGAGGCGGGGATCGCCCAGAACCGGAAAAAGCCCTGGAAATGATCGAGACGGAGCCAGTCGTAAAGAGTGAGATTATGCTCCAGACGATCCATCCACCAGCGATAATTCCGAGCTCGGTTCGCATCCCAGTGGTACAGCGGATGACCCCATCTTTGCCCTTGGGGGTTAAAAAGACCGGCGGGACTGCCCGAGACGAGAGAAGCCTTTCGATCCTCGTCAAGGGAAAAAAGCTCCGGATGAGCCCAGACGTCGGCGCTGTCGTGGGCGACGTAGAGGGGAAGATCGCCGATGAGGCGGACCTGCTTTGTTCGGGTATGGTTTTTCAGGGCCTGCCAGTGGCTGAAGAACAGATACTGAAGGACTTTAACCTCCTCCAATTCCCGATTAAAGACAGCCCGGGCTCGGTCTAGGGCGTCCGGGTGACGGTCCCGGAATTCCTGCGGCCAGTGATGCCAGGGTTTCCCACCGTGATTGTGCTTCAGAACACAAAAAAGGGCGTAATCGTCCAGCCAGTGAGCCTGTTCCCGGCAGAATCGGCTAAAAAAAGAATCATTTTCACCTTTTCGGAATGCGGGGAAAACCCGTGTAAAGAGTTTTTCCCGCAGGTGCCGCGCCCGGGAGAAATCGGCTTGATTCACAGGAAGACCTTCGGGCAGGTCCCGGGTCTTGAGGTATCCGTCGGTAACAAGCAACTCCGGACTGATGAGGAGAGTGTTGCCTGCGAAGGCTGAAGAGGAACCGTAGGGAGAGAACCCGAAGATGCCGTGGACGGGATTCAGGGGTAAAATCTGCCAGTAAGCCTGCCTGGCCTCGGCGAGAAAATCGATAAACCGGTAAGCCTCGGGTCCCAGATCTCCCGTTCCGTAAGGCGACGGCAGGGACGTCACGTGATTCAGAATGCCGCTTCCCCGGAATCGCATCGGGTCCTCCTAAATAGATTACTTAATATATTCAATCTGCTGCAGATTTACGATCTTTCTTTACGTCTGAAAAATTCGTAGTACAAAAGCGGCGCGACGATCAGGGTGAGACCCGTCGCTGCCACGGCGCCAAACATCATGGCGATGGCCAGACCCTGAAAGATTGGATCGAAGAGCATGACGCAGGACCCGACGACCACGGCCGCCGCCGTCAGAACAATGGGCCGGAAACGGACCGCCCCGGCCATGATCAGTGCGTCTTCCAGGGGCCGCCCCTCCTGCCGGTCCATTTCGATGAAATCGACGAGAAGGATCGAGTTCCGGACGATGATCCCCGCCAGGGCGATGAAACCGATCATGGAGGTCGCCGTGAAGAAGGCGCCAAAGAGCCAGTGGCCGGGAAGAATGCCCACGAGAGTGAGCGGGATCGGAGCCATGATAATGAGAGGCGTCAGAAAATTCCGGAACCAGGCGACGACGAGAATGTAGATAAGGACCAGCACCGCGCCGAAGGCAATGCCCAGGTTCCGAAAGACCTCGTAGGTGATATGCCACTCGCCGTCCCATTTCATGGCATAGGTTTCCTCCATCCACGGTTGGCTGGTGTAATACTGTGTCAGGGCATAACCTTCGGGGAGATTCTGTTTCTTGAGCGTGTCGCTCATCTTCAGGATGGCGTAGACGGGACTTTCTTCCGTTCCGGCCACATCGCCCGTTACGTAAGCCACATTTTTCAGGTTCTTGTGATAAATGGTTTTATCTTCGATATCTTCCCGGACATGAACCAGCTCGGCCAAGGGAACCATCGCACCCTCGGGCGTTGGTAGGGCCAGGGAAGTAAGGCCGGAGACGTCAGAGCGTTCGGCCCGGGGCATGCGGAGGAAAATGTTCACCGGTTCCTTTTCCCGGTCGAAATGGGCCAGCCCCGCCGTCATGCCATCCAGAGCGATCCGGACGCTCTGGGCGACGGCCTCAGTTGAAATGCCGTTTTGGATGGCCTTTTCCCTGTTCACGTCGATTCGGAGCTTCTTCTGGTCTTCTTCGTAATACCAGTCCACATCGACGACGCCCGGGGTTTTTTCAAAGAGTTTTCGGATATCTTCTGCGATGGCATTCCGCCGCTTTTCGTCGGGACCGTAGATTTCCGCCACCAGGGTGCTCAAAACGGGTGGGCCGGGGGGGATTTCGGCGATCTTGATCCGGGCACCGTAAGAATCGGCCAACCTTTTCAATTCCGGTCGCAGGCGTTTGGCCAGGTCGTGGCTCTGGGCCGAACGCTTCGTCCGGCTGACGAAGTTAACTTGGATATCGGCAACGTTGCTCCCAGAACGGAGAAAATAGTGCCGGACGAGGCCGTTGAAATTATAGGGTCCAGCAGTGCCCACGTAAATCTGGTAGTCCGTCACCTCCGATACTCGGGCAAGATATATGCCCATCTGCTGGGTCAAGGCCGCCGTTTCCTCGAGAGTTTTTCCTTCCGGCATGTCAATGATGACCTGCAGTTCGCTCTTGTTGTCGAAAGGGAGCATTTTTACTGTTACGGCTTTGAGCGGGATCAAAAGGACCGCCAGGCCGAGCAGAAGAATTACGATTCCTAAGGCCATGTAACGCTTCCGCCTGTGTTCGATCAGGGGGCGGAGGATTTTCTCATAGAGGGCATGGAGCCCCTTTGCCTCGGGTTCCAGACCCTCCGGCTGGACGTGTTTCAGTACCTTGAGACTCATCCACGGGCTGACCACGAAGGCGACTAGAAGTGAAAAGAGCATGGCCGCCGACGCGCCGATCGGAATGGGTCGCATGTAGGGGCCCATCAATCCGGAGACGAAAGCCATGGGCAGAAGGGCCGAGATAACGGTAAAAGTTGCCAGTATGGTGGGATTTCCCACCTCATCCACGGCGGAAGCGGCGACGGGGCTGCCGACTCCCTTCAATTTGAAATGACGGTGGATGTTCTCGACGACGACAATGGCGTCATCCACGAGAATGCCGATGGAAAAGATGAGGGCGAACAGGGTAACCCGGTTCAGGGTATAACCGTAGAGGTAGTTGACCAGAAGTGTCAAGGCCAGGGTTACGGGGACCGCGACCGCCACCACCAAGGACTCCCGCCAGCCGAGGAAAATCGCGATCAGAATGATGACAGAAATGGTCGCGATCAGCATGTGCTCCAGCAGGGTGTCGGATTTGTCCTTGGCCGTCTCCCCGTAATTGCGGGTGACCGTCACCTGTACGTCCCGCGGGATCAGGTTGCCCTTCAGGGCCGCCACTTTTCGCAGCGCCTCCTGGGCGACGACGGAGGCATTCGCCCCTTTCTTTTTGGCAATGGCAATCGTCACTGCCTCCTTCAGACCGCCCGGGGGGACATGGATGCCTTTTTCGGCTCTTGCCGGGCCGAGCCCCATGAAGACGTAGTTCTGCGGCTCCTCTGATCCGTCGGTGATGGTGGCAACCCGATCCAGATAGACGGGCCGTCCGTTGTACACGCTGACCACGATCTGCCCCAGTTCTATGGAATTACGAATAAAATCACCTGTTTCGACAAGAAATTCTTCGCTGCCGGTGGAAAACTTGCCTGAGGGGAGGAGAAAATTAGCCTTCCGCAGGGAGTCCATGATCTGGAAGGCCGACAGGTGATAGGCCTTCAGACGGACCGGGTCCAGATCGATCCGCACCTGACGTTTCTGGCCCCCGATCAGAGTAAACTCGGCGACATCCTTATCTTTTTTGATTTCGGTACAGAGTTCTCCGGCAACCCGCCTTAGCTCATACCCGGAGTAGCGGCCGGTTTGATCCCACAGGGTCAGGGTCAAAATCGGAACATCGTCGATGGATTTTGGTTTGACCATCGGTTCCGAAACGCCGGGTGGGATCAGGTCATAATGCGACATGAGCTTGTTATAGAGTTTAACGAGACTGTCTTCCATATTCTCGCCGACATAGAACCGGACAATAGTCAGGTTGCTTCCCGGCCGGACAATGGAGTAGACGTACTCGACGCCCTTTATTTCCCAGAGAAATTTTTCCATTGGGCGGGTGACCCGCTCTTCCACCTCGCGGGCGGACGCTCCGGGGTAGGCCACCATGACATCAATCATGGGGACGACGATCTGGGGTTCCTCTTCCCGGGGAGTGACGATGACAGCGAAAAGCCCCAGAACCAGGGACGCGATGATGATCAACGGCGTCAGTTTCGACTGAATGAAAGCGGAGGCGATTTTCCCCGAAATGCCAAGTTTCTCCATGGGGTCCTCGCTATTTGATCCGGGCGCCGTCGGTGACCCGGCTTACCTCAGCCGTGACGATGCGCTCCCCCGGCTTGAGTCCCGAAAGCACTTCCACACCCCGATCGAAAACCTTGCCGGTCCGGATCAAACGGAAGGCGGTGAGATGCTGGTCGTCTACGACATAAACACCGGTGAGCTGACCCCGTTGCACGATAGCGGAGGAGGGGACAACTAGGACGTCTTTCTGACCCGCCGGGATATGAACCCGGGCAAATAGACCGGTACGGAGACCCTTGGCAGTCAGGTCGATTTTGACCAGAAAAGTTCGGGTCAGGGGGTCCACAGAGGGGATGATCTTGTGAATTTTTCCTTCCAGGGTCAGATTCAGGGCGTCGATGATCACGGTCACGGACTTACCGGCGGCTAGTTTCCCCGCGAGTCTCTCGTCAACATGGGTTTCCACCTGGAAGGCGTCCTGATTTTCCAGAGTCAAAAGGGGCATGCCGGGGACGGCAGTGGCGCCCAGATCGATCATTTTGGCCGTGACCACACCGGAGACGGGGGCCGTGATCCGGGCGTAACCGGTCATGACCCGGGCTTCCTCGGCCATAGCACGGGCGCGGTCGTATTCCATCTGAGAGACCTTCTGCCGTGTTGTGATCTCGTCCATCTCCTGCCGGGTCAGGGCCTTTTCGGCATAGAGTCTGGCATACCGCTCTGCCGTGACGGCCATGAGGTCCCGCTGTTCCCGGGCGGCATCGAGGCCCCTTTCGGCGGCTTTCAGGTGCTGCATCATGTCCTGATCGTCAAGGGTTAAAAGCAGCTGGCCTGCCTGGACAGGATCTCCCTCCTTGACGGGAAGCGACGTCACGACACCCATGACCCGGCTGGCGACCTGGGTGATGGTCGTGGCCATGACCGAACCGGAGG
>CAYOYJ010000110.1:0-8523 GCA_964408155.1 uncultured Syntrophales bacterium | reverse complement strand
TTGGCCATACGGACAATGCAGGAGGACTCGATTATAATATGAAGCTCTCCCAGCAGAGAGCTGATGCTGTGGTCAGGGAGTTGGCTTCAAAATACAAGATTGCGCCAGATCGCCTTAAAGCCGGCGGTGTGGGGCCTTTGGCGCCTGTCGCTTCAAATGACAGCGAAGACGGAAAAGCCAAGAACCGTCGCGTTGAACTGGTAAAACAGTAAATATAATTTTTTGAAGGAGAATAAAAAATGAGAAAAATTGTCTGTCTGGTCATCATGTTTTCATTTATCTGTTTATGTCCGGCCGCAGCAGCGGATTTCAAGGTATATTCAGGAGCGAGGATGGACGACAAAGCCACAAAACAATCAAACGAAGCGGCCATTGGGGCAGGGATGAAAAACGTAAAGGCAGCGATTTACACAAGTAATGATTCATTTGCCAAGGTTACATCCTTCTACAAGGGTTCGGCCAAAGAATATTTAATGCCGATGGCTTCAGGGACCACAGGAAAACCCAAAAAGCATGGTAAATACGACCTGTACGAGGCCTATTTTATCTTCGACGGCGCAAAGGACCTGTCCGGTTCCAAGCTGTGGATAAAAGTCCAGCGGCCCTACATCGGAGAGGATGTACGGGACATCACGGCCATCGTGGTGACAGAGAAAAAATAGAATAAGGGAAAAAGGAATATTTCCGTTATTGAAACGGGGATCTTCAGGATGTGACGGACGCCGTATTTAAGGAGAAAAGGGAAATTAGTTACCGGAAAATCACGTATCGGGAGGATTGTTTTATGAAAACAGTAAATCTTTTAAGCGGCTTATTTGTCGTAATTGCCATCGCGACCGGTGTTTCAATGTCATTTGCTGCAGAAAACACCTCACTTACAGACATGCCTCCGGAGATGCTGATAAAAGATCCTGCACAATCATCAATTCTGCTTGCTGCAATGCCGGAGGCAAGAAAACAAAAACCCAAGGTAAAAGATCCCGGAGCAGGAAGTGGTTTGCAAAGTTGCATGGACGTCAAATACAGCAGTTACTACTTGTGGCTCAAAGATGGTAAGAGAGGCGAGGAGCTCCCGATATTGGCTCCCATAACGCAGGCCTGTGACAGCTGTCTCGACAGAAACGCAGAAGCCGGGCGGGGATGGGGTCAGGTAAGATTTAATTGTGCCTCGGAATGTTGCCAATGAAATATCCGGGGATGGTGGCAGGTTCATAGTCAATCGTCATTTAAAAACCTGCCACTCCGCAGGACTTTTCTATGCCCGTGGCTCGAAGTTCGTCTTTAATAGTTGATGTTAGCTTACCGCTTCTTTTCCCCTCTGGCGGAGGTCAGGAAGCAAGATTGAAAAGGGGTAATATCGAAAAGTGCTGTTACAAATAGTTTGGTCCCGGCCTGGTTTTATTATGACGGGTGAGCGGAGCAAAAGGTGAGACGATTTTTAAAAAGACGGATATCTCGATATACCCCTTTCTCGATGATCGGCGCCGTACCCATATTTCGTGGCCAGGCATTACTTGACTCACAAGACCGTTTTTCTTATACTCCCTCCACGGAAAAGGAAGTTCTTATCAAACAAAATCAAAAAGGCATCAAATGAAAAGGAAAGGAGAACAGTATGAAAAGTTTAAAAGTTTTATTAATGGGCTTGGTTGTTTTGTTGGCGTCAATTTATTTTTCCGGAGTATTGGTTACTGCCGGGGCAGAGAACAAATTAAATAAACAAACTACAGCAGGCCAGCTAAAAGCGAAGCCGGATTGCAAAATGACTGAAGAAAAGGATAAAGATGGAAAAATTGTTTACAAATTGACGGGGGAAGGTTGTGACAAAATCGCGGATCAGGTTAATTCGGGGCAAGGAACAAAACAAACTTGCTGTGTTTGTAAAAGAACATCATCTGGCGTAATTATTTGTCGGGGAGATTGTTGCCACGAAAAAGTTCCATTTTCCTTCAGCAGCTTCCGCAAATAATGTCACGAAAGCCCGATGTTGGGAAAAGCATCGGGCTTTTTTATCTTTTAAAAGGATTTTAATAGAGTATGACGGTAAAAAAACAATGAAGACATCACGTATTTCGGGGACACCATACTGGTTTTTGAGAAGAAACAAAAAATGAGTAAAGTGTCAACAGATTACAGAAAAAAACCCCCGTACCGCCATGTGTTGCATGACGGTACGGGGTAAACGTGTAACCGTTATCCCTTGTAGTAAGGCATCACCTTGGGGATGATGGACTTGATCTTGTTAATCCGGGTCTGGTCGGAGGGGTGGGTGCTCAGGAACTCCGGCGGCGCCTGGCCTGACTTGGATTTGGACATGCGTTCCCAGAAATCTACCGCTTTCCTCGGGTCGTAACCGGCCATGGCCATGAATGTCAGCCCCAGTTCGTCGGCTTCATTTTCCTGCAGACGGCTGTAAGGTAAAAGGACACCGACGGTTGCCCCGGCGCCGAAGACCGCCATCCACAACTGCTGGGTCTGGGCCGGTTTGGTGGCCAGTGCCGTGGCCAGGGCAAGTCCGCCCATCTGCGCCACAAGCTGTTGTGACATGCGCTCGTTTCCGTGCTGGGCGATGGCATGGGCGATTTCGTGGCCCATCACAACGGCCAGGCCGGTGTCATCCTGCGTCACCGGAAGGATACCGGAGTAGACCACAACCTTGCCGCCCGGCATGCACCAGGCATTGATCTCTTTGGAGTCAACCAGATTGTATTCCCATTTATAGTCCTTGAGTTGTTGACTTTGGCCCCGCTGGGCGAAGTACTGGGTCACCGCATTTTCGATATTCTTGCCGACACGCTTGACTCGTTCCGTCTCCGCAGCATTCGTACTTAGCTTATTTTCCTTGAGAAACTGGTCGTACTGCTGGTAGCTCATGGACAGCATCGATTCCGCCGGGATGAGATTCAACTGCGATCTCCCCGATATGGGCACCGTGGTGCAGGCTTGCATAACAAACAGCAGGGCAATAAGCAGAACAAAGTCAATTTTCTTTTTCATTTGCAACCCCCAGATTTTAGATTCAAAGACAATATACCACAGGAAAAATGAAGTGGGAAAAACTTTATGCTCCCACAGCCTGAATCGGTCCTTCCGGATTAAATAAAACTTGACCTTGCGAAAAGAAATAAAGTAGTTTCGTCGGCGTTTGATCAGACTGAATAACACGGGATTGGGGGAACAAACCATGGCCGTCGCCAAGAAAATTCATGATTTTGTCTCGCAGGCCTCCTGGATCAGGAAGATGTTTGAAGAAGGAGTACTGCTGAAGAAACAATACGGTGCCGAGAACGTTTTTGACTTTACCCTGGGAAACCCCAACGTGCCGCCGCCGGAGCAGTTCCGGCAGAGTCTCCAGTCCGTGGTTTCCGAAGACTCACCCGGCATGCATGGCTATATGTCCAACGCCGGTTATGACGACACCCGGGAAGCCGTGGCGGCGTATATCAATAAGGACCAGGGGGTGGAACTGGCCAAGGAACAGATCATCATGACCTGCGGCGCCGCCGGCGCCCTCAATGTCGCCCTGAAAGTCATCCTCGATCCGGACGATGAAGTCATCGTGCCGTCGCCGTTTTTCATGGAGTACCGGTTCTATATCGACAATGCCAACGGCAAGATGGTTCTGGTTCCGACCAGAGAAGATTTTTCCCTCGATATCGATGCCATTGCGAACGCCGTTACTCCGAGAACCAAGGTCGTTCTTTTGAATTCTCCGAACAATCCGACAGGGAAGGTCTATGATGCGGCCTCCATTGCACAGTTGGCTGATGCGCTGGATAAGAAGGGCCGCGAATACGGGCAGTCGATCTATATGATGGCGGACGAGCCCTACCGGGAAATCGTTTTTGACAACATCAAGGTGGCCAGCATTCTGGCTGCCTATCCCCACAGCATCTCCGCGTCGTCATATTCGAAGACCCTTTCCATCCCCGGCGAGAGAATCGGTTATCTGGCCATCAATCCGAAGATCGCCGACTACAAGGAGCTGATGGACGGTCTGATGCTCTACAACCGGGTGCTCGGGTTCGTGAACGCCCCGGCCATCATGCAGCGGATCATCATGCGCATGCAGGGCGTCCATGTCGATGTGGGACAGTATTTGAGAAAGCGGGACCTTCTGTGTGACGGTCTCATTGCCGCGGGCTATGACATTACCAAGCCGGATGCGACCTTTTACCTTTTCATGAAGTCGCCTATCGAAGATGATGTGGAGTTCGTGCGGGCATTGCAGAAGCGGCGCATTCTGACTGTACCGGGAAGGGGCTTTGGCGGTCCCGGTTATATCCGCGTCGCTTTCTGTGTCGATGACGATACGATTACCCGGGCGATGGACGGCTTTGCGGAAGCCATGAAAGAATACGGATAATCCGGAAACAATTAATCGTAACGGATCTGAAAATCGGTAAACTCGCCGGTTGCCTTCTCCCGGAATACCGCCACATCGGTAACCTGTGCGGAAGGCGGTCCGATCCGGCACCACTCCAGCATCATGGCCACCTGTGCTTCCGTTCCCTCCAGCAAGGCTTCAACACGACCGTCCGGGCGGTTTTTGACCCAGCCGCTAAGCCCATAGTTGATGGCGCTTTTCCGTGTGTAATGCCGGAAGAAAACCCCCTGCACCAAGCCGGAAATCACTACGCGGACGCGTATTTCGGGCGACGCCGTCATGAGCCGATCATTTCCAGAAACTGCTCTTCGGTTAAAATGGTCAGATTATAGGTGATGGCCTTATCCAGTTTTGACCCGGCCGCTGCTCCGGCAATGACGAAGTCTGTCTTGGGGGAAATAGATGAGTGAACGACACCGCCTTTCATCAGAACAAGACGCTTGGCCTCATCACGGACAAGATTCTTTAATGTCCCTGTAAATACGAAGGATTTTCCTGCAAGGTCGGATTGCGCTTCACGCGTGTCAACGGTCAGTTTAAGCCCGGTGGATTTCAATTTGTCGAGAACGGCAAGGTTTTGCGGCTCATGGAAAAAACGGATAATGCTACCGGCTACTTCTGGGCCGATATCCCGAATCAATAACAATGCGTCTTTTTCCACCCGGGCGATTTCATCCAGGGATTTGAATTCCCGGGCCAGAATCCGGGATACATGTTCACCGACGTGGCGGATACCCAAAGCAAAAATTAGCTTATCCAACGTTGTGGCTTTCGATTTCTCAAGGGCTGCGATCAGATTATCCGTAGACTTGTCAGCCAACCGCTCTAATTCAAGGAAATCTTCCTTCTTTAAATAATAGAGGTCGGCCGGATCATGAATCAACTTTTTATCCACCAGTTGAGAGACCAGTTTATCGCCGAGACCTTCGATATCCATGCCGGCGCGGGAAGCGAAGTGCTTGATTCTCTCCTTGATTTGGGCGGGACAGGCCAGGCCGATGCAACGATGGGCGGCTTCGCCTTCCAGTTGAATCACTTCCGATCCGCATTCGGGACAGCGGGAAGGCATTTCGAAGGATTTTTCCGCACCGGTTCTCCGTTCGGTCAGTACACGGACAACTTCCGGAATCACATCTCCGGCACGTTGAACGACAACGGTATCACCGATGAAAATATCCTTCTTCCTGATCTCATTAAGATTGTGCAAAGTAGCTCGACCGACCATGACGCCGCCGACGGAAACCGGTTTCAAAAGCGCGACGGGCGTTAAAACACCGGTTCTCCCCACCTGAACGATGATATCCTCGATCAGGGTTGTTTCCTGGCGTGCGGGAAACTTGCAGGCAATGGCCCAGCGAGGACTTCGCGAGACAAATCCCAACTGGTTCTGGAGTTCAAAAGAATCCACTTTGATGACGATGCCGTCAATTTCATAGGATATATATTCTCTCTGTTCCATCAACCGATGGTAATAATCGATACATGACGAGATGTTACGGGCTTCTTCCACCAGAGGATTTACAGGAAAGCCCCAAGCGGAAAGGAGTTGAAGGGCCTGTTTCTGGCTGTTTAGCGCAAGACCGCCGGCCTGTCCAATCGCATACACGTAAATAATCAGAGGACGTTTTGCCGTAATCCTGGCGTCGAGTTGCCGTAGAGAACCGGCGGCGGCGTTACGGGGATTTGCGAAAGGCGGCTCACCGTCTTCTACACGGCGGCGGTTCAATTTTTTGAAGCCTTCCACGTCGATGCAGACTTCCCCGCGGATTTCGATCCGTTCGGGGAGGGGATAATCCGGTAATTTTGTCAGGCTGAGGGGCAACGAGCGGATGGTTTTGATATTCTGCGTGACGTCCTCGCCGGTTTCGCCGTCACCGCGCGTGGCCGCTTGTTTAAGCAAGCCGTTTTCGTAAATCAAATTGACGGCAAGGCCATCGAGTTTGGGTTCAACGATGTAATGAATATCTTCATCGACATGGATGGCCCGCTTGATACGCTCCTCAAACTGGACGATTTCCTCATCGGAAAAAGCATTGCCGAGACTGAGCATGGGCGTCAGATGATGAACGGAAGCGAATTTCTCCAGCGGTTTCGCTCCGACTCTCTGTGTTGGAGAATCAGGCGTAATCAGGGAAGGGCACTGATGTTCAAGCTTGTCCAGCTCAACCAATAAACGATCGTATTCGGCATCCGAAATTTCCGGCGCGTCAAAACGATAATACCGTTCGTTGTGATAACGGATTGCATTCCTTAAGAAATCAATTTTTGTCCTGACTGTATCCAAATCGATCATTTGATGATTCTCAATTCGGGGGCTTTCCGCTGCGTCCTTTTTTTCCGGGTATCCTTTTCCGACAGTTCTTCCTTCATGACATGCTCGTTGAAAATATGGTTCTTGGCCCGGACAGCGTTGATGATAAAAAAGATGATGACGGCCTTTTCCCATTCTTTCGACCGGTCGAACTGGTCCATGCGGATTTTAAATTTATCCCATAAAGAGGCTAAAGACGCCTCGTCCAGACCCAATATCTTTTCTGCCAGCTTATCAAGGGTATTTTCGAGCATGCTTGTCTGCCTCAGGAAAATGATGTTCATTAATACCGGCAGGTGCTTCGATTGTCAAATATTATCCGGGCGGTGAACAGACAGGGTAACGGGACAAAAAGCTTGTTTTTTTAGACCATGTCGATATAATCGCAACCCTTGCCAGGGAGGTTGTTGTTTTGAAAGCAGGTGTTTTTGCGGATACCCATCTGCGTGGTTATGATAAGCGTTTTGCCGGAATCGTTGCGGAGTTGTTCAAAGATGTGGATTTGATTGTCCATGCCGGTGATGTGGTTTCGCCTGATGTACTGAACATGTTCGCCCACAAGGAATTGAAAGTCGTCTGTGGTAACATGGATCCCATTTCCCTGCACAAGCAGTATCCCGAGAAAATAGTCTTTGAAGTCAATGGGTTCCGCTTTGCCGTGATCCATGATCTCAATAAGGTTAAAGGCTGGGGAATGACGACCAACCTGTCGGAAAAGATTGGAAAATTCTTCGGGCGGGTGGACTGCTTGATCCACGGACATACCCACGATCCGTCCCTTTCAAAAAGTGACGGCACGATTCTGTTCAATCCGGGATCGGCAACGGATAATCGATATTTACCCTTTAATACCGTCGGGATAATTGATATAAATGAACGCATCGAAATTGATATCCTGGAAATCCCCTGAAAGGGAATCACTTTAAAAATGGAACAACTATGAAAGCGATTTATGCACCCTGGCGAATGACTTATCTCAAATCCGACAAGCCTGATGGTTGCGTGTTCTGCAAAGATTCCCTGCGGCAGGAGGATCTGATTCTGCTGGAAGGGAAAACGGCTTACATCATGCTCAACCTTTATCCCTACATCAACGGCCACCTGATGATCATCCCGTATCGGCATGTCTGTAAACTGGACGACCTGGCGCCGGAAGAAAAACTGGAAATGTTCCAATTGATCGATGTTTCAGTAAAATCTCTTGAGGATTGCATGCATCCGGAGGGGTTCAATGTCGGCATCAATCTGGGAAAAGCTGCGGGAGCAGGCGTCGATGATCATGTGCACATTCATGTTGTTCCGCGTTGGATAGGCGATACAAATTTTATGACCATTGTGGGTGAGGTTCGTGTCATTCCGGATGATTTGATCAAAACCTGGGAAAAATTGGTCCCTGTTTTCAGGAAAAATTATCAGGAGGATTAATATGAGAGTTGTCTATACCATTCTGATCATGCTGCTTATCCTTTTCATCATTACGTTTTCCCTGGAAAATACCATTCCCATCAAGTTGAAGTATTACGATTTCTTCTATATCGAATGGCCGACATACATGCTCATTTTCATTTCCTGCCTGATCGGAATTGTGTTTATGGGCTGCATGGGTATTGTGGAGCGTTTTCGTTTAAGCCGCACCATCGCTCACCTGAACAAGACCATACGTGACCTGAGAAGAGAAGTCAGAACCATCGAAGAAACAAAAATCAGCGATGACAAGAAACCCGAGGAACCTTTCTGAGCCTGTCCGCTTCATCACCGATCATAATTTAGGCAAACTTGCGAAATGGCTCAGGCTTTTTGGATTCGACACCCTGTACCACGTTGG
>CAYOYJ010000109.1:0-8556 GCA_964408155.1 uncultured Syntrophales bacterium | reverse complement strand
GTACTAAACGTGACTGAAAACATTGTTTGATTCCATTTTTTAATTAAAACATAATGCGACACGCTTTTGGGCGTTCTTAGGAATATAACCATGAAACAGTAACATTGTGATTTATTCTTGATTATTCGTATTCCGTTGGAGATTTTTTCCAAGCTATTGGGGGCCATTCCATCTCAGGAGCGAGCTGGTGTGGCTTTTTTGTTTTTTTAAAGTGTGAAACGTTAAAAGAAAGGGGGAAAGAGTTTTGGCAGAAGGCAAGGTAAAATGGTTCAATGAGAAAAAGGGGTTCGGTTTTATCGAGAATGACGAGGGAGGAGACATATTTGTCCACTACAGCGCGATCCAGGGTGCAGGATTCCGTACACTGCATGAAGGCCAGCGCATCAGCTTCGATATCGAACAGGGAAACAAGGGACCCAGCGCGGTAAACGTTCAGAAATTGTAAAAATATTTAATTTTTTCTGAAATATGCTTCAATACACACCAGGTATTGGAGCATATTTTTTTGGTTTAAAGAAATCTTAGATGGAGATGAAAGGGCAGGGCGTGTTAACGAGGTGGCCTTAATACCATATCGGCTATGCGGAAAGGAAACAGATGCGATGGTCCGGCCGTATGAAAAATAATCTGATCGTCATCCTGGGGTCCACCGCCTCAGGGAAAACCTCTCTTGCGGCAAAGCTGGCTTGCGAAATCGACGGCGAAATCATTTCCGCCGATTCACGCCAGGTGTACAGGGGGATGGATCTGGGAACGGGAAAGGATTTGACGGAATATCATGTTGAGGGCCGTTTTATTCCCTACCACATGATCGATATCATCGATCCGGAAGAAGAGTTTAACCTCTTTCAATTCCAGCGGCGTTTTGTGCGGTGTTTTCAAGAGATCCGCGAGAGGGAAAGAATCGCGATGCTGGTTGGCGGTACGGGATTGTATCTGGAATCGGTGCTCCTGAATTACCGGTTAAAAGAGGTCCCGGAAAACCAGGAAATGAGAGCGCAATGGTCTCACCTTGGAATGGAAGAGCTGGTGCAACTTTATCTGTCCATGACCGGCGTGATGCCTCACAACAAGAGCGACCTCACCGACAGGAACCGGCTGGTTCGCGCAATCGAGATTGCCGCTCATGGCCGAAGCAATCGGGATATGGCAGAGCAGGACGTGCTGCGGACCATTGTCCCGATTATTCTTGGCGTTCGATGGGAGCGGGCCGAATTGAGAGCAAGAATTACCGAACGTCTAAAAAGCCGTCTTGCCGCCGGACTGATTGATGAGGTAAAAACCCTGAAAGATCGGGGGATATCCTGGGAACGTTTAGATGCATTCGGTCTGGAATATCGCTATGTGTCCCGGTATCTCCGGGGGCGATTAACATATGAAGAAATGTTCGGAAATCTGGAAACGAAAATCCATCAGTTTGCCAAACGCCAGGATACGTGGTTCCGGAGAATGGAAAAAAGGGGCATTTCTATCCGGTGGATAAACGGAAATGATTACGGAGAGGTTAGAAATTATATTCAAGGAATGCGTTTAATTTGAAAAACCATATCCGGAAATATTTGGAGGACTATGCCGAACGGGGTCCCTGGAAACTGACGGCCAAATCACTGGACGGAATCCGGCATGCCGTCGTCATTCCGGCGCTTGCGGAATACCCCCAATTGCTTGAAACCTTACAGAGCCTGGCCCGGAATTCTCCGGAAGAACTGAACAAAACACTGGTTATTTGTGTGGTCAACAACCGCGCTTTTCCCCATGCCGAGCCCGATGATATCGCCAATAATCGACAAACCCTTGCGACCCTGGATGCTCTCTTAAAGAAAACAACGATTGGAGGGATCGACGACGAGCACAATGTGCGGGTGGAGGATATTATAAACAGTTCCATACGATTGGCCTATGTCGATGCCTCGTCTGCCGGCCTGGAACTTCCGGAAAAAGCCGGAGTGGGACTGGCCCGAAAAATCGGCATGGATTTAAGTCTGTCGCTGACGGCAGGCATTGAGGAAGAGGGAAATATTCTTTTCTGTTTGGATGCGGATACCCTGGTTGAGCCGAACTATCTTCTCCAAGTGACGCGTCATTTCACTCGAAAGCAGGGCCTTTCGGCGGTTGTCCCCTTTGCCCACAGAAAGAGCCCGGATGGATCAATACAGGACGCTATCACAATCTACGAGGCTTATCTTCGCTACTATGTCATCGGTTTGAAACATGCCCGTTCGCCTTACGCCTTTCACACCATCGGTTCGACCATTGTCAGTTCCGCGCGGGGGTATGCCATGGTCCGGGGCATGCCGAAAAGATTGGCGGCGGAAGATTTCTACTTTTTGAATAAACTCGCGAAACTCCAGCCGGTCGGCCTCGTTGAAGGTACGGCAGTTTACCCGTCACCACGGCATTCTTCACGGACGCCGTTTGGTACGGGAAAGCAAGTCGGGCAGTTGCTCACCAGGGGAGAAAAAGAAAATCTTTTTTATCATCCCGAAATATTTACGATTATCCGAACTGGCTTATCCTGATCGAACAAAACCCGTACCAGGATGGGTTGGAAATTTTACGGCAGGCGAAAATGATCGATCCGACGCTCCAGGCGTATTTGAATGAGATTGGTTTTTTAAAGGCATGGGAAAAACTGAAGAAAAATTTTCCTTTGAAAAGTAACCTCATCCGACAATTTCACGCCTGGTTTGACGGACTGGCCACGTTCAGGCTTGTTCACTATTTGACTGAACATCGTTATCCAAAAGTAGCGGCAGAAACGGCGATCCAAATTCTTCAGCGAAAAATCGGAGATGAAAAGGCGGAGAAACGGCCCTTCGGACACGCATCGCCTTCGGATCTGCTCGAACAGGTCAAGATGATGGAGCGGGAAAAATAAATGAAAGAGATATCCCCTTGACGGAAGGACATAATGCGCATAAAGTGCAGACGCATCTCTGTTGATGATCAATATTAATCAGGATTATCTTCGAAATTGCATGAAGAGATTAAATTTAAGGAGTGTCGGATGAACCGCTTTCAAAAATGCTTTTATGTTGTATTCGCTTTCATGATCCTGGGAGCCATGCTGATTACCGCATGTAATTCAAACCAGGGCAAACCGGCGGCGGAAAAGGGAAAACCCGTTACGCCGACGCAAGGACAGGCTGTGAACAGCGCCCCGGTTCCTCCCGAAACGGCAGATGCCGTGGTGGTCGTTGACGGCGTTAAATTGACAAAGACCATGCTGGAAAAAGATCTCAACTCGAAGATGGAGGTCATCAGGTCCCAGGTTCCGGCGGATAAAATAAATCAGGTCAAAAATGAAGTCAGGGCTAAGATTATCAACAACTTCATTATGCGGACCCTTTTTGCCAACGAAGTCAACAAGCTCAAAATTACCGCCTCGGAAAAGGAAATTGCGGATGCCGTCAGCAAACTGAAGGAATCCTTGCCGCCGAAGATGACCTATGACGAATTTCTGAAGAAGAACGGATTGACCAAGGAGCAAGCGAAGGAAGAGATTCGCCTGGGTGTAAAAATCGAAAAATTTGTCAAATCTTCCATTCCCGAAAACCCGAAAGTGACGGATAAGGAAATTAACGATTTTTACAAGGGCAACACCGATAAATTTGTTATGCCGGAATCCGTTCATGCCAGGCATATCCTGGTAAAAACCACACCGGAAGACAACGCCAAAACCATGGCGGAGAAGAAGGAAAAGGCTGAATCCATCAGAAAAGACCTGTTGAACGGCGCCGATTTTGCGCAGACGGCGTCAGCGAAATCCGATTGTCCCAGTGCTCAGGCGGGCGGCGATTTGGGCGTCTTTGTCAAGGGACAGATGGTCAAGCCATTCGATGAAGCAGCCTTTGTGCAAAAAGAAAATGAAATTGGTCCCGTCGTGAAGACGGAATACGGGTATCATATCATTCAGGTAATCAAGCATGAGGGGCCCAAGGCCGTGGCTCTGAACGAAGAAATCAAGGCGAAGATATCCGCTTATCTCAAAGGGAAAAAGCAGGAACAGGCTTATGAGGCTCTTCTGAAAAAATTGAAGGAGAAGGCCCAAATCGTCGTTTACAGTTCCTGAACAATCAGAGGAAGGAGTGGCTCTTGTCGGGGAAAGAGCCGTCTTTAACCTCTTTCATGTATTTTTTGACCGAACGCTTGATATTTTTGTTTAAGGTACTGTATTTCTTCACGAACTTCGGAGTGAACCTTTCGTAAAGGCCCAGCATGTCATGGATGACCAGTACCTGACCGTCGCAATCGGGGCCGGCGCCGATACCGATGGTCGGAATCGATACCGCTTCGGTCACAGCTTTGGCTAATGAAGAGGGAATACATTCCAGCACCACGGCAAATGCCCCCGCTTCTTCCAGGATCTTTGCATCCTCGATCATCTTTTGGGCTGCGCCCTGGTTTTTACCCTGCACCTTGTATCCCCCCAGTTGATGGACGGATTGCGGCGTCAGTCCCAGATGAGCCATGACCGGTATGCCCGCCAGGGCAATGCGGCGGATGGTTTCCGCATATTCCCGGCCGCCTTCCAGTTTTACGCCGTGCGCACCGGCTTCCCGGAGAAAACGCCCGGCGTTCCGGACCGCCTCATCGACGGAACACTGATACGACAAAAACGGCATATCCCCGATAACCATGGATAAAGATACGGCGCGGGTCACAGCCCTGGTATGGTGAAGCATATCTTCCATGGTGACCGGCAGGGTACTGTCATAACCGAGTACCACCATGCCCAGGGAATCCCCGACCAGGATCAGTTCCACACCGCATTCATCCAGCAGGAGCGCCGTCGGATAATCATAAGCCGTGAGCATGGCAATTTTTTCATGGTTCTGCTTCATGGTTCTGATTGTGGTGACGCTGACTTTATTTACCTTACCCTGTGTACTCATGTCATGCTCCTTTCGATAGCAACAACTTGATGTTCGAGGATTGTTGAGAAGAAATAGTGTTTTTTTTCAAGGCGATATCGGCCGTGATTTTTCCCAATTCCCGATAAGCGGGCAGCAGTTCCGGAATGTTGGCCGTAATTGTCCGGAGATGCTTTTTCACCGTTCCCAGATCGCCCCGGGCAATGGGGCCGGTCAAAGAAGATATACTGCCTTTTTTTTCGATGTTTTGCAGAGTTCCACGCAAAAGGGGCCAGTAAGCATGTCTGGCTTCCTGCTCATCAAGACCGAGAAGCCCATAGGTTTGCTCGGCCATGTACATCAACGTAACAAAGTAATTTGAAACCATGCAGGCGGCGGCATGATACAGGGCACGATTTTTCTCGTCAATAAAGAAAGGAATGCCGCCGATGGCGCGAACCAGTTTTTCCGACCAATCCCGTAGATCCGGATCGACCGTGACGCCATAAACCGTTCCGGGCAGGCTGTCGACAGCGGACTGAACATCGGAAAAAGTCTGGAGGGGATGCATACTGCCCGTTTTCGCGCCGATGCGCCTGACCGCGTCCAGAAGATCAAGCCCACCGGCGCCGCTCATGTGCAGAACAACAGCGCCCGGTCTAACATGATCGGTCAAAGCCCCACAGGCCGCTTTGATCTGATCATCCGTGGTCGTGATGAGATAACAGTCGGCGTCGATATCCAAGTCCGACGGATGGTGGAACGGTTTGCCCCCCGTGTAGACAAGATTGGCGTTCAAGGCATCGTCTGATGGGTCGACCACGGCCGCAATGGTATAACCCGCTTTTTTTAGGAGAGAAGCGATTGACGTCCCGACTTTTCCGAGGCCTATAATGATAAACGATTCCATGATATCCGGAGCCGACACGATAGATTAATGTCTTGGGTTTCCAAGGCCGTTTATTGTAATATAACGCACTCATTTAAGAAAGCAAAAAGGACTGCCCGATGGGGACATATGTTGAATTCATGATTTTTGATTTTGATGGCACCCTGGTGCAATCCGGCGAAGACATTGCGAATTCGGTGAATTTTACTCTGGCTGCGCTGAATTTGCCGCTTATAGATAAGCAGCGGATTCTCACCTTCATCGGCGACGGCGTGGTGAAACTGATCGAACGGGCGATCGGTGATGCCGGGAAAACATACCTGCAACAGGCCATGACGGTATTCACGGATCACTATAACCGGCACATGCTGGACCACGCAGCACTTTATCCGGGTGTGCATGATCTGCTCCGGCATTTTCCCGGGAAACGCAAGATTATCCTGACCAATAAACGCTACAAATTTACCGAGAAAATGGCATCGGCGTTAAACATTGCCGATTTTTTCGATGAAATCATCGGCGCGGACACCACGCCTTACGTCAAACCCGATCCCCTGCTGATCAAAACGATCCTGGAACGCTTTCCGGTGGAAAAAAAGAAGACCGTTATAATCGGCGACGGTGTGAACGATATCTTGCTGGCCAGAAATTCCGGGATCGTCAGTTGCGCCTTTTTAAACGGATTGGGTAGGCGGGACGAACTGCTGGCGCTGGAGCCGGATATCGTTTTTGAACAATTCGAAGAATTGAAAGACAGACTGATTTAAAATACGGATTCAACGAAAATGATCAACAAAGTCAGAGCGTATATCCATCACCACAAGATGATTGAAAAGGGTGAGCGGGTGGTTGTCGCCGTGTCCGGAGGCGCCGATTCGATGGCCCTGCTTGCCGTTCTGCATCGTTTGCGGGATGACCTCGCCATCGAGCTGGTGGCCGCCCACATGAACCATGGTCTGCGCGGCCGCGATGCCGATGAAGACGCGGACTTGGTCAAAAGAGTCGTAAAAACGGCGGGATTACCATATTTTGAAAAAAAGGTGGACGTGGACGCCTTCGCGAAAAGGAAAGGTCTTTCCCTTGAGGATGCGGCAAGGCGGGCGCGTTACGCATTCTTTTATCATCTGTTGCGGCGGTTGCCGGCTCATAAAATTGCCACAGGCCATCAGATGCACGATCAGGCGGAAACGGTTCTCCTCAACTTGTTGAGGGGGGCGGGCTCGAGAGGCCTCAGAGGAATTGTGCCGATGCGGAATCAGGTCTTGATCCGGCCGTGTCTGAAAGTTTCCCGGGAAGAAATCCTGGCTTTCTTGGAGCGGGAAGGAATTCCTTACCGTGAGGACGAATCCAATCAATCCGACTTATTTCGCAGGAACCGGATCCGTCATGACCTGGTGCCACAGCTGAAGCGGTATAATCCAAGAATCGAGGAACGGTTGTATGATCTGGCCGAAATTATGCGGGTGGAAAATGATTTTATGGAGGCCCAAACAGCCTTGAATCTGGAAAAATGGCAGCCGGAGAGTTCAGTCAATGCACATGCTGTTGACATCCAAGAATTTCTGGCTTTGCATGAAGCGATACAACGCCGCATCGTGAAATCGATTTTGGAAAGCCGGTCTCTGGAACAAACCGGAATCAATCAGCATCACGTGGGTGCGGTGATTCGCTTGTGCCGGGAAGGGCGTGTGGGACAGAAATTGTCCTTGCCGTTTGCCACCGAGGTATTTCGTGATTATGATCGGATCATCTTCAGGGAAAGCGGTAAGTTAAGATCATCGCGGGGCATGCCGTTATGTCCGGATGAAACGGACAAAGACAAAACCGAAAAGGGGCCGACGGATTGCGAATATTCGATCGACAACGTTGAGACCGAGGTGGTGATACGGGAAACAGGGTCCCGCGTCCGGTTGAGTAAAATTGAACGCGGTTCAGATGATCTTACCGGGCAGGGCGTTAATCTACTGGATCTTGATAAGATTGAGTTCCCTCTCACCTTTCGGCATTTTCGTTCCGGAGATCGCTTTCATCCTCTCGGCATGAACGGAACAAAAAAACTCAAATCTTTTTTTATTGACAGGAAAGTGCCTCAGGAAACGAGAAAGAGGATTCTCCTGCTGGCAGACAGAAAAAACATCTTATGGATTGCCGGTATGGCCGTCTGTGAATCGGCAAAAGTAACCCCCGCAACGAGAATCTGCCTGAAAATAGAAATAATTTGAAATTAAACCTGCCTTATTATAGTGGTAGAGGTTCAAGAGAAGATTCAATGTTTAAATGAATAAACATTAAGCTCTGACCGAAATATCAGAGCACAAGGAGTAAACAATTTGAATTCATTGCAAAAAAATATCGCACTGTGGCTTGTGATCGGACTGATTTTTGTTTTGCTTTATCATCTGTTCAGTCAACCTCAGACCGCTCAGGAAAATATCATCTTCAGCGATTTTATCGCCTATGCGAACAGGGGACAGATCAAGGAGGTTTCCATCCAAGGGGATTATATTGAGGGAACCCTGAATACGGGAAAAGGTTTTAAGACGTACAGCCCCAACGATCCCAGTTTGATCCCCCTGTTGAAGGAAAAAGGTGTCCGGATATCCGCCAAGCCCACCGACGATTCGCCATGGTCTATGACGATTCTCATTTCCTGGCTTCCTATGCTCCTTCTGGGCGCAGTTTTGATCTTTTTCATGCGTCAGATTCATTCCGGGTGAGGCCAAGCGATGTCGTTTGTCACACTCCGGGAGCGCCTGATAACGGACAAATCGAATAAAGTCACCTTCAACGATGTGCCCTTGTCCGATGAGGCCA
>CAYOYJ010000108.1:0-8646 GCA_964408155.1 uncultured Syntrophales bacterium | reverse complement strand
TGGCTAAGGGTTAAGATAGCAAAGGCAACACAAAATTCTCTAAAGTTTAATAAAGGAGATGGGTATGAAGATAGGAACGGTTGTGCAGGTCATCGGACTTGTAGTGGTTGTGGCGTGTGAGTAAGTGAAACTCCCGGACATCATGAACGCGATCGCGATTACCAATGCCGCCATCAACGATGAAGAGGACAACCTGATCGTCGAAGTTGCTCAGCATTTGGGTGACAACGTCGTCCGCTGCATCGCGATGGATATCACGGATGGTATGGTCAGGGGCATGAAGGCGAAGGATTTGGGGACGCCCATTTCGGTTCCCGTCGGCAAGGAATGCCTCGGCAGAATCATGAACGTCGTCGGAAGGCCGGTTGATGGTCTCGGTCCGATCGCCGCGCAAAACTACATGCCGATCCACCGTGAGGCGCCATCTTTTATGGAACAGGATACATCGGTTCACGTTTTGGAGACGGGCGTTAAGGTTATTGACCTCCTCGTTCCGTTCCCGCGTGGAGGTAAAATGGGGTTGTTCGGCGGAGCCGGTTGCGGCAAGACCGTCGTCATGATGGAGATGATTCACAATATCGCCATGCATCACGGCGGAATTTCCGTGTTTGCCGGTGTGGGTGAAAGAACCCGTGAAGGAAACGATCTTTATCGTGAAATGTTGGAATCAGGGGTTATCAAGCAGGCTGCTCTGATTTACGGTCAGATGACGGAGCCCCCGGGAGCGCGCGCCAGGGTGGCCTTGACAGGACTGGCGGCGGCCGAATATTTCCGAGACGTCGAAGGTCAGGACGTGCTGTTATTCGTAGATAATATATTCCGTTTCACGCAGGCCGGCGCCGAGGTTTCCGCGCTTCTGGGAAGAATGCCATCAGCCGTCGGATACCAGCCGACACTGGCCACAGACCTGGGCGAACTGCAGGAACGCATCACTTCCACCAACAAGGGCTCGATTACGGCCGTGCAGTGCGTGTACGTGCCAGCCGACGACTTGACGGACCCCGCGCCGGCGACGACCTTTGCTCACCTGGACGGAACCGTTGTTTTGTCCCGGGGACTCACAGAATTAGGTATCTATCCTGCCGTGGATCCTCTGGATTCAACGTCTCGTATTCTCGATCCCATGGTTTTGGGCGAGGAGCATTATAAAGTCGCCCGCCAGGTGCAGGTGACATTGCAGAAGTATAAGGATCTGCAGGATATCATCGCCATATTGGGTATGGACGAACTTTCCGAAGAAGACAAACTGACAGTCAGCCGGGCGCGTAAGATTCAGCGTTTCCTGTCGCAGCCGTTCTTTGTCGCAGCGCAATTTACGGGTACGGAAGGCAAATTTGTGTCCGTTCCGGACACCGTTCGGGGATTCAAGGAAATTCTGGAAGGCAAACACGATGATCTGCCGGAGCAGGCCTTTTACATGGTCGGCGGCATTGAGGAAGCGATCGAAAAAGCGAAGAAGCTCGCGGAATAACGGGCCGGAGGAAATTCCATGGCTGATGAACTGATGCTGGAAGTCGTTACCCCTGAAGCGATGGTTTTCAGCGGTAACGTGGAGGAAGTAACGATACCGGGTACGGAAGGGGAGTTCGGTGTACTCAAAGGACACGCATCCTTGTTGAGTTCCATTGAAGTGGGAGAACTGAATTTCACCAAAGACGGTAAAAAAACGTTTTATGCCGCCGGAACGGGTTATGCTGAGGTGACGTCAAGCAAAGTGACGGTGCTGCTTGAAACGGCGGAAAGGTCTGATCTGATAGACAAAGCCCGTGCACAGAGGGCAAAAGAGAATGCGGAGTCGAAGCTGTCGAAGATAAGCAAGGAAGACGACCAATATGAGTATATGCGGGCGGCACTGTTCAGAGCGATTACACGGTTAAGTGTTGCAGAGAAAAACAACTGACCACAGATCTATGGAAATGAAAAAAGCCGGGAGTCCAATCCCGGCTTTTTTGTTATCCACCAGCTGAAAGATGAATGCTATTCGGATTTTTCAATGTAAATATCAATGATCTCAATTTTCCGGATTCCACCGGGTGTGGAAAAACTGATCTCACTGCCGATATTTTTGCCGATTAAAGCTTTCCCAATCGGCGATGTTACCGATATGTGGTTCTTATCGACATCGGATTCCAAGGGGCCGACCAACCGATACTTGATACTGTCGCCGGAATCAACGTCCTCAATAACAACAGTTGATCCGAAAACAACCTTGTCATCAGTCAACTTGCTCAAGTCAATTACCTCAGACATCGCCAGGTTGTGTTCGAGTTCACCGATCTTTCCATGCAGAAAGGCTTGTCTTTCCTTCGCGGCCGTGTATTCGGCATTTTCCGACAGGTCACCATGGGCTCTGGCCTCTTCGATGTCTCGGATATTTTCGGGTATGGCAACGCTTTTAAGCTGCTCAAGTTCTTTCTTGAGCTTCTGGAAGCCGATTTTGGTTATAGGTATTTTTGACATGCCGGACTCCGATTGCTGTGTCTTTCGATAGTTTTCACTTAATAAAGAAAACATCCTCTGTCAAGGGGATTTGGATGGCGAGGATTTGAATGGAAAACCATCCTTTGGAAAACCTTTCCTAACTTGCCAATGTGGGTCAAGTGTGTTAGACGAACATGGTCATGAAGACACATCCGTAGCGGCATTGTCTGGAGATGGGTATGATCGATCAATTTAACCGTGACATCAACTATTTACGTATATCGATAACGGACCGGTGTAATCTGCGTTGTCAATATTGCGTGCCGAAGGAAGGGCTGTCCCTGATCGGCCACGACGATATTTTGCGGTACGAGGAAATTCTGCGGATCGTCATGATCGCGGTAAAAATGGGGATCAAAAAAGTGCGTATTACCGGAGGAGAACCCCTGGTCCGGCGCGGGGTAATCGATTTCATTGCCACTCTGAACCTCATCGAGGGAATTGAGGATATCAGCCTCACCACAAACGGTATTCTCCTGGAAGGTGCTGCGGAAAGACTTTTCACAGCCGGTGTCAGGCGCATCAACATCAGTCTGGATTCCCTGGATCCGAAAAAGTATAATCGAATCACGCGGGGCGGCAATGTTCAGGCTGTTCTGAACGGGATTGAGCAAGTCAATTCGCTGGGTTTTTCTCCAATCAAGATTAACATTGTTGCCATCAAGGGCTTTAACGACGATGAGGTGTTAAATTTTGCGCAGTTAACCTTGGAGCGTCCCTATCAGGTCCGGTTTATCGAACTCATGCCCATGGGATTTGCCGGTATGGAGAACCTCGGTAAGTTCCTTTCCAATGATTTGATCAAGGAAAGGATCGGCAGCCGCTATGAACTGGAAGCACTGGATGATAAACGAAAAACAAGCGATGGCCCTGCCGCAATGTATCGGATCAGAGGCGGTCAAGGGAAGATCGGTTTTATCAGTCCGGTCAGTCATCATTTTTGCAGTTCGTGCAACCGGTTGCGGTTGACCGCCGACGGGCACCTGCGAGCCTGCTTGCTTATCGATGAAGAAATCGACTTGCGGGTACCAATCCGCCAAGGCTGTACGAACCAGGATCTGGAGGCTTTGCTTAGATCGGCGGTTGCCAGGAAACCGGCGGGGCATCAGATGAACTGCGAAGAACGGCATATGAAGAAATGCCTCAAAGAGATGACGTCCATAGGCGGGTAAAAGACTATCCGGAGAAAAATCCTGTATTTGTATAACCGGGAAACGCATCAATATGTTTTATATCTGATCATGAGGGCTCCTAGATGGGATTGAAAGAGGCGCTTCTCTACGAAAAACTGAACGACGGTCAGGTCCGGTGTCATCTCTGCAATCATCGCTGCAAAATCCTTCCTTCTTACCGGGGCATATGCGGCGTCCGGGAAAACCGGGATGGGATTCTCTACAGTCTGGTTTACGGACTGGTGATCGCGGAACATATCGATCCCATTGAAAAAAAACCTCTTTTTCATGTTCTTCCCGGTTCAAAAACCTGTTCTATCGCCACGGTCGGATGCAACTTTCGTTGTACATTCTGCCAGAACCATGAAATTTCCCAGGTGCGATTGCGCAAGGACATGATCGTCGGCCGGGAGACAACACCGGAGGAAATAGTCAGCCGTGCGTTGGCTTCCGGGTGCGCATCCATCGCTTATACCTATACGGAACCGACAATCTATTTTGAATATGCCTATGACTGCTGCGGTCTGGCCCACGCGAAAAATATAAAAAACGTTTTTGTATCAAATGGTTATATGACAAGCGAGGCCGTCGAGATGATCGCACCTTATCTGGACGGGGCAAACATTGACCTGAAGGCCTATACGGAGGCGTTTTATAAAAGGGAATGCGGTGCCAATCTGAAACCGGTCTTGGAGACATTGAAACAGATGAAAGAACGGGGGATCTGGCTGGAGATTACCACCCTGCTCATTCCCGGCTTGAACGACGATCCGTCCGAATTAAAGAAACTGGCCGAGTTTATCCATACCCTGGGGCCGGAAACGCCCTGGCATCTCAGCCGTTTCCACCCCTGTTATGAAGTGACCGACATCGCTCCGACACCGGTTTCCACGATTCATCAGGCGGTTCAATTGGGTAAGGAAGCCGGCCTCCGTTATGTTTACAGCGGCAACGTTCCCGGCGATGTCGGGGAAAAGACGTTTTGCCACCATTGCGGACAGCCGTTGATTGACCGGGTGGGCTTTTTCATCCGGGAGAATTTGTTGCGGCAGGGCGCTTGTCCCCACTGTCAAACACCCCTGGCCGGTATCATGTCGTGATCGGTCCCAAGCATTTATTTGTCTTCCCAATCCAGATCCTCTTCGCGAAAGGTCTGCGCGAGAATTTCTCTGGCACGGGGCGCTTGGTCCTGTGGAACCAGAATCCGCACCTCGCCGAGACCATCTATGGTGATCGCATAGATTTCTCCCGCCGCCTCGTAAAACAGTCGCGTGGGGATGCCTTCCGTTTCCAGGCGTCCCTTGATGATATTGGCCTGCAGCAGACCCGAGGAAAAATGTACAACTTCCCAATTATCCATCAGTTATGCCCTTCGCCGATTTGATCAAATCTTGCGGACATGAAAAAAAGCATAAACACAATATATTGTGTCTTTTACCAATGATGAACACATTCAGTAGTATTTTTGCTTTACATCACAGCATTATTCTGCTAGATTTTGCAAGCCTTAAAATGGGGATCAGGTATACCTATGAGATTAAAGCGGATTGAGATTGCCGGGTTCAAATCTTTCCGGGATAAAGTGGTCCTGAACGTTTCCGAGGGCATCACAGCCATTGTGGGACCAAACGGCTGCGGGAAGAGCAACGTGGTCGATGCCGTTCGCTGGGTCTTGGGTGAGCAGCGGGTTAAGGCCCTGCGCGGGAAATCCATGGACGATGTCATCTTCAACGGGTCCGCCGAATCCCAGCCGGTCGGTTTTGCCGAGGTATCCATGCTCTTGGAAGCCGCCGATCAGCCCTTTCCGGGTGTCTATGCTGAGTTATCCGAACTGTTGATTTCCCGTAAAATTTACCGGGACGCTGAAAGCGAATACAGCATGAACGGCGCCGTGTGCCGCCTGCTGGACATCAAGGAATTTTTCATGGGCACCGGTGTCGGTGCGAGAACCTACTCCATTATCGAACAGAACAGCGTTTTTCAACTGGTCGAGGCTAAACCGGAGGATCGGCGCCTGTTTATCGAGGAGGCCGCGGGGATCTCCAAATACAAAAGTCGAAAAGAATCCGCCCTGCGTAAAATGGAAACAACCGAACAGAATCTGCAGCGGATTCAGGATATTATCCGGGAAGTAAAGGGACAGCTCAATGCCGTGTCCCGGCAGGCAAAACGGGCCGAGCAGTATAAGACACTCAAGAAAGGAATCAGAGAGACGGAAATCCAGTTGACTCTGCAGACCGACACCGGATTGGCCCGGACCTGCGAAGAGAAGGAGCAGGGCCGTGACGCGTTGAGCCGTCAGGAGGAATCGACCCGTACCACGCTTTCCGCGGTTCAATCCCGTTTGGAGGAAATACGCCTGGCGATCGGCGAAATGACGGATCTCCTTTCCAAAGCCCAGGAAGAGTACTATCAGGTTAAAAACGCCGTCAACGTCAAGGAGCAGGGAGTAAAGTTCTTCCGGGGCAAGGTGGAGGATCTGCAGAAGCGAAAGGAGAAGAACCAGGCCGATCTGGAAAACCTGACCCAGAGAATTCAGGACGCCTGTTCGGAGATGGCTCTCCTGCAAGATCAGTTGTCGGAGGGGGAACGGAAAATTTCTGAGGTGGAGCGGCGTCTCCAGAGACAGCAGGCACAGACCGACGAAGCGAAGACTCAAAACCGGTCACTGCAGGAGACGCTGGACGCCAGGAAAAAGCAATACTATGAAACCATTACGGAAATAAGCAAATTAAAAAACCTGATCACCACGCTGGGGCGTGTCTTTGAAGAGATCCAGCGACGTGAAGCCCGGGAAAAGCGTGAGTTGGAGGAGCAGCAGAAACGTCTCTCCGAGATCGCCAAGAACCTGGAGCGGCTGACGGTTGAAGCCGGAGCCGACGCAGAGAAACAGGACGCGCTTCATGTCCGTAAAGGTCGGGCCGTTGATGAATTGGCACGGAACAAGGATGAACTCAGGGAAACCGGGGAAACCATTGCTGCGTTGACCGAAGATGTCAGCCGCAAGTCGGCTCGATTGGCCTCGTTGCAGGAGTTCCAGAAGGGTTATGCCTGGTGTAATCAGGCCGTCAAAACCATCATGACTGCTCGGACCGAGGAAAAAGAAGACGGTCTGCGTCAAGATCATTTTATCGGACTGATTGCCGATCACATCAGCGTGCCCCGGGACTACGAAACCGCGGTCGAGGCCGTCCTGGGCGACAAGCTCCAGTATGTTGTGGTCAAGAGTCAGGAAGACGGCGTCAGAGCTATCGACTATCTGAAGACAGCCGGCCTGGGGCGGGGCAGTTTCGTACCCATGGAACTTCGGCATCACGGCAACGGTCATTACGAAGCGGATTATCTGCGTCACGCCGTCCGGCTGATTGAAAAGGTTGAAGTCGAAGATCAGTTCAAGGGGATTGCCGAGTTTCTTTTCGGCGACGTTCTGGTGATTCCTGACTTGTCCCACGGTATCCGGCTTTGGCAGAAGAACGGTTTCAAGGGCACGTTTGTGACTCCCGAAGGTGATATTATCCATCCCCAGGGTGTTTTGACGGGCGGCAAGGCCGAGCACGAGGAGGAGTTAAGCCTCCTGCGGAACAAGCGGGAAATGACGGAACTGGAAAAAGAATTGACAATTCTGTCCCAACGTCTGGAAGAGGAAAAAGAGTCACGGAAGCAAACCCAGCGCGCGATTGTGGAATGGGAGGAAGACCTGGAAAATCTTCGGGCGGAGATCCAGCGTACCGCCGTCCGCATCCAGGGTCGGAACAAGGACATCGAGCGGTATCAGGCCGACCGGGATCTGATCGAGCAGCGGATCAAAGCGCTCCATTTCAATATCGAGCAATGCGCAAGCGAACGCTCCCGAGGTGAGACCGAACTGGCGGAAGCGCAACAGGCGTTGACAGCTCAGGAAAAGCGGGAGTCTCTTATCAAAGCGGAGATGAACGATCTGCAGGGGCGTTGGGATGGTTTAAAACAGGAACTCGAACTGAGCGAAGAAGCTCTGACCCGTGAACGCATCGGTCTGGCCTCGATCAGGGAAAAACAGGACGGGGATGTCCGCACCCTGGTTAGGCTCAAGCGTGACCAGGAAACCTTGGCAGCGGAAATCGAAACGAAGAAAAGCGATGTGACCGGAGCTGTTGAGCAACTCGAAGATACCAGGAACCGGATTCTGGAGGAGGAAAACACCGTCAAGGCGCTTTATCTAGAACAGGAGGAACTGGAAAAAGCCTTGAACAGCCGGCAGGAACTCCTGCGGGAGCGCGAGGTATTTCTGCGCAAGCAGGAGGCGGAGGCGGACGGCATTAAAAAAGAGCTCGCGGAAGTCGAAAGGGCGATGCGTGAAGCGGATCTGGAACTTCAGGAAATTCACCTGAATCGGGAGCATCTGCGGCAAAACATTGAGGAAAGGTATCAGGTTGATCTTGAGGCCTACCGGGAGTCATTTCAGCCGTTGGCTGAATCGGAAATCACTTCGTTGACGGCGAAGCTGAAGAAGGACCGGGAAAGCGTCGACGCCTTCGGGGAAGTCAACCTCCTGGCTTTAACAGAGTACGAGGAGATCAAGGAGCGGTACGAATTCCTGTCCCGCCAGTCCGCGGATCTCGTGACCTCCTTGGAAAGTCTCCAGAAGACCATCTCCCGGATCAATCAGATTTCACGGCAGCGTTTTGCGGAGACCTTTAACGCGGTCAACGAATGCTTCCGCCTCGTATTTACCCAGATCTTCCCGGGTGGACGGGGCGAATTGATGCTGACCGATGAAAAGGATCTACTGGAAACCGGCGTCGATATCGATATCCAGATACCGGGTAAGAAAGCCCAAAGCGTCAGCCTCCTCTCCGGCGGTGAAAAGACCCTCGCGGCCATTTCCCTCATTTTTGCCCTTTTGCTCTACCGGCCGACCCCGTTTCTCATCCTGGACGAGGTGGACGCCGCGCTCGATGACGCCAACGTCAATCTGTTCAACCGCTTGATCAAAGACGTTGCACTCCGCTCCCAG
>CAYOYJ010000107.1:0-8746 GCA_964408155.1 uncultured Syntrophales bacterium | reverse complement strand
TGACCTTCTTGGATCCGCCGGTATTAAACCCGAATCAATCATTATTGTATACGGAAAAACCGACACACCTGCCGATCGCGTTAACATCACCCGGGTTGCCTGGACGCTCAAATACGCTGGTGTGGCCAAAGTTTCCGTAATGAACGGCGGCTTCGAAAAATGGTCGATCCGCGAAAAGCGTGCGGTATCCACGGATATGGCCAAACCGAGAGCGGTGTCTTACAAAGGGAAATTCAATAAAGCGATTTTCGTCAACAAGGATTACGTAAAGAACAGCCTGAATAAAACCCTGATTGTCGATGTCCGGGAACCGGATTTCTTTGAAGGCAAGCAGAAGCTGCCTATGGTTGCAAAAACGGGAAGAATTGCAGGCGCCGTGAATCTGCCGTCAATACAGGTATTCGAAAAATACCCGCCGGGTGATCATATGGAAACATGCTGCTGGACATTCAAGGACGAGGCAACCTTGAAAAATATGGCAACAGGAGTTGTGGGGGTGGATCCGAACCGGGAAATCATCGTCTATTGCGATACGGGACGGGTGGCCTCGACATGGTGGTTCATTCTCTCCGAAGTGTTTGGCTATAAAAATGTGAAACTTTACGACGGATCGATGCAGGAATGGACAAGAGACGACAGCGCACCCATGCTGCCCTGATGCTGAACAGAAAAATGCTAAGCATCCTTCCTGACGGCAAAGGTTTGAAAGCAAAAGAGCCTCTCCCGGATAAGTCTCGAAAGAGGAGAGGCTCTTTTTCATTTTGTGATGCAGTAACGATACGGGGCACAACCCCTTAAAAACCGAATTACTTTCTCATCGATTTCTCGAAAGAGGACTCCGCCTTCTTCGCTCTCTCCTCTGCCGCTGCCGCTTTCGCTTCAGCCGCCGCCGCTCGCTCTTCGGACGCCTTTAACGCCGCTTCGGCACGTGCTGCCGCTTCGGCTGCCTTCGCCGCGTTTGCATTGGCATCCTGTGACGCCTGCAACGCCTGATCGGCCTTGGCATTAGACTCCTGTCCCTGAGCCTGCACTTTCTCGAGATCGCCGGTGGTTGCACAACCCGCCATAATCAAAGCGAAAACAACCATTAATGAAACCATCAAAAAACTCTTCTTCATGCTCCATTCACCTCCTTTCCATTCAAATAACTTTTCTTAACAGCGACTCACGAATCTGCACTTCGAATATTTCCAGCATTGGGAATAAATCTGGACGAGGCGCCTTGAGTTTTTTTCCCTGACCGTCCTCCTGATCCCTTCCCACACGCTGAAAAGGCTTGCTGCCGATTTTCAAATGAAATCTTTTCGTTCATCCAAATCGCCGGGAGTGTACACCACCTGTTCCATGATTGCGACCGGAAAAAACATGCATCCACTTATCGATCGCTCTCCAGTTCGATCACCGTGCCGTCTATATCCAGATCAAATTTCAGGCGATTTGCCGCTTCCCTGGCCTTGCGGTTACTCTCGAATGGGCCGGCCACGACACGGTAACTGTCTTTTTTTGCCAGGACCCTTGCCGGGATCGGCGGACCCTGGTGGTTGATCATGGCGGCCATCCTGGCCGCATCCGTGGCATCACGCAGTTCGGCAGCCAATATATACCATGCCCCCAATTTTAATTCCGGGATTTCCGGCCGGTCGTACAATTTATCGGGATGACGGACCGCGATGATTTGCTCTTCCCCCTTTTCACGGACTCCGCCTGTGTCCAGCACAGCCACGGGAATACCCCTTGCCTCGGCCAGGGTTTTATCCACTTTGTCCCAATCCACCGTACGCTTTGATTTTCTTTCAATATCTTTTAATTTCGCAAATACCTTCTTCACATCGGTGACTTTCTGCTCCGCTGCGGTTGCATGGACTTCCAGATAAAACATACCATTGCGCTGACCGATGAGATACGGCTGGTAAATGATGGACACGGGGGTTTTCACAGGAGTTTTTTCATACAATTTCTTGATATCTTCCGGATAGAGCCTGATGCAGCCGTTGGTTGCCCTCAGACCGATGCTGGCCGGTTTGTTCGTACCATGAATTAAATAGCCGGTCTTGCTTAAATACATGGCGTATTCCCCCAGGGGATTCTCAGGACCCGGCGGGACGGACGGCGGCAGAATATCCCCTTTTTTGCGATGGGCCGCCGCGATGGAAGCCGGAACATGCCAGGTGGGACGGACGACTTTGCGATCCACATACGCCTGCCCCATGGGCGTGGGTTTTTCTTCCATGCCGATACCCACCGGGTATGTTGACAGCGCGAGGGACTTGTTATCTCCTTTGAAATGAAACAGTCTCATGGAAGCCAGGTTGATTACAATGCCTTTTCTGGGGACATCCGGCAAAATAAAGTGCAGAGGCAACACGATTTTTGTTCCGGCTTCAGGCAGCCAGATATCGACGCCGGGATTCGCCAGACTGATTTCACTAACCCCCAGGCTGAAATGTCTGGCCACATCCGGCAGGGTATCCCCTTTTTCCAGTCGGATCATGACCAGCCGGCCCACAACGTCCTCATCTTTTGCGACGAAAAACTCATTGCGTTCGATTGATTCCGGGGAATGGAGGGGATAGGGCATGGTTTCGACCTCGACGGATCTCATTCCCGCACATCCATGAAGCGCCAGGACGACCAGCAAGAACATGATGATGTAAAATCTACGGGACAGGATAGCACAGTCAATTATTCGGCGCATGATTAAAATCTCTAAGCTTATTATGGTCTTATCTCAACAGCCGTACCATTGGGCACCAGCTTGTCGATATCCTCTATTTCTTCGTCGGTGACGGCAATGCACCCCTTCGTCCAGTCAACCTGGGTATGCGATTCACCGACTTGTGAGAATCCGTTTTTAATCCCATGGATCATGATATCCCCTCCCGGGCAAACACCAAGCTCCTGAGCCCGTTTCTTGTCCTTCTCATTAGGGTAGGAAATATGCAGGGAACGGTGAAAGCGGCTGCCATGGTTCCTGGAATCAATGACATAGGTCCCTTCCGGAGTCTTATTATCCCCCTGCTTTTCTTTGGGACCATCCGGGTTGCCACCCAAGGCGATTTTGTACTGCCTTAAGATCCGACCTTTGGAAAAGAGTGTTAGCCTACGCTCTTTCTTTTCGATCACAATTCTGTCCGCCGGTCCATCCTGGACGGGATAAACCTTGTTCTTGACTTCCTGTTCGAGCGCTTCGATTCTTCTGCGCAGGGAAGTCATCTCCTCTCCCTGGTGTTTCAGTTCATTCTTAAGCGTCTGAATTTGGGTCTGCTGTGCCGCAATAGCCTTTTCCTTAACGGCGATCGTGTTAATCTGGGCAACCATCACTTCACTGGCCCGGCGGTACTCGCTCTTGGGATAATCCTGGATGAGCTTTTGAAAATACTCTCGGGACTTCTGATCATTCCTCTGCCAGTTTCCGGGATGCGCATGGATTAAAGCGATCTCAAAAAGAACACGGTCCCCCGCTTCGGGGTATTTTTCGAGAATCTGTTCGTATTTACTGAGCGAAGCGATGTAGCTCCCCTGACTGGAATAATCATTCGCTTCTTTTAAAGATGAGCCGATCTGAAGTGAACTGCACCCGCAGATGATTGTCAGTGTGATGATGCAAGCAAGAGAAAGATGAAAATACCTGCCAATTCTTGTTTGTCTTTCAACCCTTTGCGCTTTCATGATCCCTTACAGTAAGTCCGACGATACCCAACCCGTGCAATCGATTCATCCGTTCCGCGGCACATTTACCATATTCTCGGCCAGAAAGCTGCAATTTGATGCGGGGCGTATGAATTTTTACCGGGAAGGACGTATTCGGAGAATCGATACATCAGGCAAAATGGCCCGCATCAGACCAACGGTTGAATCGATGCGACCAGTAACAAGATGAAATCATCGCCCTGATCGTACGGTTGTTCTGCTGCACGGCGGCGGATAGCGAACAGATCATTCTCGGCAGCACCGCCAGTTTACTGTTCGGTATTTTTCATGATTCATCCACTTTGGGTGACGTAACCTTCGGGAATCAGAAATTCGCCTCTCCTGCGTTTCGCCGGGAGAGGCGAATGGATTCATCTATCTGCGATGAAAACTAAAGCTTCATCTTTTCAAACCACCGGAACAGGGCCAGCCCCGCCACAATGAAAACGGCGATGACGATCCAGTGATTGATCCCCAAAACCTCAGGAATGGTGATTTTCCCGAAATCTCCCCAAGTCAGGACCGTCGCCTTGAGGAAGGGGTAGCTTTCGGCAAAAAGGGCCGCACCGAGGAGCATCCCCAGGATGCCCCAGAGGGCGTCCCAGCGCCCCTCGCCCAGAGCACCCAACTGTGTCCCGGGGCAATACCCCAAAAGCCCCCAGCCCAGGCCGAAGATCAATCCACCCAGGACATTTCCCCCCAGGATGGTTGGCTTGATGGAGAGCTTAACCAGACCCAGATCGTATAAAAGATAAACGCCGACCATGGCGACCAGGACTGTGCTCAGCATGAATTTCACGATCGTCATGTCCATGAGGCGCAGCGCGCCAAGTTGCTTGTCGTACCGGATCACCCTCGCCTGCTGGAGGAGAAATCCGAAAATGACGCCCGTCAGCAGACCGTAAATGAGCTCGTTCATGATCTCTCACCTCCCCTGTAAAGCGCCATGGCGACAATGATCCCACCGATGAAGAAACAGATTAACGCGATATACCCGCTGACGGCTAACTGAAGCGACCCGCTCAGTCCATGACCGCTCGGTCACCCGTCCGCCAGGCGGGCACCGTACATGGCAACGGCGCCGCCCACAAAGGCAACCATCGCCCGCTTGGGGCGGCTGGGCCCGAAGCGTCTCTCCCACATGGTGGGAACAGCCTGTAGCCTGAAGGTTTTAGAGGTGGTGGACGCAATGAGTGCTCCGAAGAAGATTCCGATCACGAACAAGAACTGCCAGTCGATTTTGGGAACTTCCTTCATGAAATAAGGCATTTGCGACACACGTTCCGCATCAAAGACCTGTTCGATAAATCCAGCCGACCGTACGAACGTGGTGGATGCGCCGACATATTTCCCGGTAAACCAGACGGAAAACACGATGAGGAGCCCCGTCAGGGCGCCGGCGAGATACGGGCTCCACCCCTTTTTCTCCTGTATTTCTCCCATTTGTTCCTCCTTTCTCCCGTTTGAGTTTCCATAACTGACAGGGACCCTTTTCCCGGACACCGACCAAAGTTACCGTAATTTTCAGCGATGTCCGTTTTTGAATTTGTCCCTGTTTACCATCTCATGAACAAAGCGAACCGTCAACAGCCAGGCAACAGGAGCTGCCGGTGCGCGATGGGTACTTTCATGAATGTTTCGGGTGGCAGGCGGCACCCCTCATACGGAAGAAACGCGCCGTCGGCCTAAAGCACACCGGTGGCAAGAAAGCGCCATGCAAAATAGGCGTTGACCTCGTACCGGATTTTGTCGTTGCTGGGCGTCATCCGCATACGATAACCATAAACCGGATTGCGGGAAATCTTCCGCAGAATCAAAGGAATGGAAACCAAACAGAAAATGGCGCAGCATCCGAGAACAGTGATCAAGCCTTTGTCGTAAACATCCATATCCAACCTCATCCGGCCGCACTGTTACCGGCCATATCCGGCAGTCCATTGACAGTAGCCTTCTGCACCAGCTCGTAGAAGTCAAATACTCCATCTGCCATTTCTCTTGTTGCTTCCCGGGTATCCATCTCTAAAGTCGTCCGGTGAGCATACGCTAATTTAAACAACTTCTGCTGATCCTCAGTTGCCAACCTATCCAACACAAATGTCTTTAATGCTCGCGGCTTACGATTCCACTCAAACATTATAATAGAAGAAGCTACATTCTCCTGATCGTTCAAGCTCCTCATCCTAAGTTTTAACCCATAAATATCCGAAGGAGAATTTAACTCATCTCTCACGGCGCCCTCTATATTTTCTTTAATAAGAGAGCTCCATTCATCCTCAGTTGGTAAATGGATGTGAACGTAATGATTGGTCTGATGCTGGTTACGCCAATTGAGTCCATGTAATATCTGTCTGGGCGAACTTACTGACTCAATATCCAGCAACAGAGGTACATATTTATATTCATCTACAAGATCTCCCGTAACATTATCGATCTCCGGCTCCACATAAGATGCCTTCGCCAGCATGGCCTTCAAGTCATCCGCTGTTATATTGGCCACATCGCCATTGCGTCTCAGGGGCAAGATAAACTCTTCGAAACTCTCCCCATTGCGCAATATGATCTCATCGGCGGTAAAGAACTTCGTCTTCATTAAAGCGGCACGATCTTGCAACGCTATCCCTTGTGATGACCAGACTGGCACAACTTCGCTTATTTTCAAGACAATTCCGGTCTGACCTTTCCGGTTTACACCGTAGAACCCATAATTGACGTCCACATAATGGCCAAGTTCAGTATCTTCCTTTAATCGAATCATCTTTGTCGGCAACACCAATTCCCTTCCGGATGGTCCCTTCGAAAGATACCCCCCCTGTTCGAATACCAGCCCTTCCGGTATGCTCTTATATTCATCTTCAAATATCTTCACCAGCTCTTCCGCTGTATTGAATACCCGCATCCCACGCTTACCATTGGTAACCGGTTTGGTGACCACTGGCGGCAGAGTTTCGGATACCGTTGCCGAACTGATCGTCTTACTGGTCTCAGTTACTGCGATATCCGGCAATCCCTTTACCGTAGCCTTCTGCACCAATTCGTAGAAATCCAATAATTCCAGAGCATCCTCTTTAGTCACTTCACTCGTGTCGTGTGTCAATGTCGAACGCTGCCGGCTAGCTAATCTAAACAACTCTTTCTGTTCTTCTGTCGTCAACATCCCCAACACAAACGTCCTCAAAACGCGAGGCGTGCGGTTATACTCAAACGTCACTATTGAAGACGTTGCTCCATCATAACTGTTCAACTTGTTCATTCTAGCCCGCAATCCATTTATATCCGTAGGCGTATTTAACTCATCACGTCTCTCCCCATTAAGATTCCTACTGACAAGCTCATTCCATTTACCCTCAGTCGGTAAATGCGTATGCACATAATGATTGATCCGATTCTGTTCCCGCCAATTGCGACCATGCAAAATCTCTCTGGGAGAACCCAACGACTCTATATCTAACACCAACGGTACATACTTATACTCATCTGTAATGTCTCCTGTTTCGTTATCAATCTCTGGTTCAACATATGTAGCCTTAGCCAACATCGCCCTCAAATCATCTGCAGTAACATTGGCCAAGTTCCCATTATGTCCCAAAGTTAGTACAAAATCCTCAAAACTCTCGCCATTCCGTAATATGATTTCATCGGCAGCAATAAATTTACTCTGGACAACCGGAGCCCCGTTCTTAATATTGACAGCCTGCTTTAATACCGGCTCAAAATTCGTCGGCACCATCTCGCTGACCTTCAACAATATTCCGGCCTCACCCTTACGATTCATTCCATAAAATCCAAAATTAATCTCTACAAACCGACCCAAATCAATATCAGCTTTTAGACGAATTGTCTTCGTCGGCAACACCAATTCCCATCCACCGGTATCCCTTGAGAGGTATCCGCCCTGTTCAAATACCAGACCCTCCGGGCACCGGTTGTATTCATTATGAAAGATGCGGATTAAATCGTCGGCGTTATTGAAATGATAGATGCCGCCACGCTGTTCGGTCTCCAACACGGCGGCATCTTTTTTTTCGTTGCGTAAGCTCTTAAAGATGTTCAGCAAATTTCACCCCCGGCGTTTGAGTTTATTTATTGGAGAAGCCTGAATTAGAACCGCATCCGGACGCGGTAGGTCACGACGGTTTCGCCGTCCTTTAAGACCGCAACGTTCATCTCCAGTTGGGACGAACTTGCTTTTACCGCCTTGTGGGAGGCGCTGAGCACCTGCCAGTCGCCGGGCACGGGTTCGATGATCCGGACGGTGATGTTCTCCGTCTTATGGTTCCGCAGGGTGATTTCGAACGCCGCCTCATAAGTGTCGGAGGCGATCTTCTTCCAGTCCGTCTGCTTGCGCGTCGCCGTGACATCGAAGGCCTCGCCCAGCTTGATCTTGACCTTCTCATCCTTCGGGGTATGGTCGATGGTGTCCTCACCCGTAAACTGGAGGCTCCTGTCCGCGTCGTGCTTGTAAACCCGCACGATTCCCTTGGGGAGGGGCATTCCCATGCCGTTTTCCTTCGCGTTTTCGAACTCGATGAAGACGCTGACCTTTTTCTTCTGTTCCGCTTCCCCGTAGCGGCTGCGGTAATAATAGTCCTCGCCGTAGAGACGGTACTCCTTTTTCACCTTCACCTCCGGCGCATTCAACAGGCTGATCTGCTTGGTGGAGTTGTCTTTCAGGGTCGTCGGCCGCTCCAGGGTATAGATGTGATACTCGAAAAAGGCCTGTTCCCGGAACTGGGGCGCCGGGGCTTCCATCATCTGCGCCTTGTAGACGATATCCCGTCTTCCGGCCAGTTCCTCCCGGACCCGGTTCACATCGCCGGCAACGAGTTTCAGTTTCGCGTTGGGATAGGACGCGCCGCTCCGGTTGTTCAAAGTCACCCAGGCGGAAAGACCTCCGACCTGGTCCTGCGCGTCCAGGACCATCACGTAGTCCGCCCGCCAGCCGATGCCGCCGGTCAGGTAGGCCACCTCGATGTCCTGTGTTCTCAGCGCTTCATTTTTCAGGAGCCACACCAGGGTCGGCTGGGCAATCAGGTTATCCGGCACCCTGGGGAAAATG
>CAYOYJ010000106.1:0-8903 GCA_964408155.1 uncultured Syntrophales bacterium | reverse complement strand
ATTCCGTTTTCAGGAATCTCGTGAAACGAACGGGAGAGATTCCGCCTATAACAAACCGACAGGACACGCGAACGGCGGACCTTGTTGTAGGTGCAACGTTCCGTCAGACGGTAAATGGGTTTGAGCCGGAAGTTTTGGGAATGGTTCCACCTACCGGAACCAGAGTCAATCGAGTCGACCAACAGCTCCTCGATAATCTCTTGGCGGTTTATCGACAAGAAATTGTCTATCTGGGACAAGCTTACGCCAACGATGTCCTGTATCCGATGTGGTTCAAGCATTTTGGCGATGGCGCCAGTGGTGCTGGAGAGGCTTACCACTTAGGAGTTTTTGGAAAAACAGGTTCCGGAAAATCTGGACTTGCTAAAATGATGCTTTGTGCATATGCGCGACACCCTCAATTGGGCATCCTCGTGATAGATCCACAGGGAGAGTTCTCTCTTGAGCTTTCGGGAACCCGAGTAGGGAAACAAGGGCTTCAACTTGATAAGGTGATTAGTGGTCAAGGTCGTAACGTTCACGTTTATCGAATTGGGGATCTTCAGCTTGACGACTGGGACACTTTCGAAGAAATGCTTCAGTCGCTCCGCTTCCTTGAACAGCTTGGTATCCCGTCTCGCTCCGCTGATAATGCGAGGAAGGCAGCGGAGATAATACGCAATGCTCTGGAAGGAACTCACCGACTGGACAATCTGTGCACACAGCAGGCACTGGATGACGCCTTGAGGGCTGTGGCTGATCAGAACAATGCCACGTACATTTACTCATCCCAACGTGCGCGAGAACTTCAGCAACGAGTTCAACGACTGCAAAGTGACCAAAACCGACTGACTCAGGTCATGAACCAGTCGTGGACACCGATTTGTCAGCTTTTCAGTCGGGGTCAAAACCGACAATGCCTCTTCAGTTACTCGGCGCAGCAGCCGGGTATAATTAACATGTTGCTCGGCTCCGTGGGAACTTCAGATCCGCGTCCGGTGATTGTCATCGACATTTCAAGGCAAGGGAACCAACGGTTTTGGTCCGAGGAACTTCAAAGACGTATTTTGGTGAAGCTCCTGAATATTCTTGTATCGCAAGCCACATCGAGTTTGAGTACACAGAGAAGTGCCAATGTACTTGTTCTGCTCGATGAGGCTCATCGTCATGCACCAAGTGGAAGATTAGATGAAGATTCCGAAGCCAGTAGTTTGCGATCTTTATTGCGTAGAGCTGTAAGAGAAACCCGAAAATACGGTCTCGGTTGGTTTTTCATAAGTCAAACCTTGGGGGGACTTGATCCTGAGATCTTACAACAGCTTAGAATACTGGCTTTCGGTTTTGGACTTGCCATGGGAAATGAGTTCGACCGCCTCAGAGATTTCGTTGGTGGTGACAAGCGCTCTTTAGAATTATATCAGTCATTTCGTGATCCGCAGAGTTTCCCAGCCCGCAATCTACAGGAATTTCCATTCATGGCGGTTGGGCCGGTATCTCCATTGGCTTTTTCAGGAAAGCCTGTTTTTTTCAGCATGTTTACTGATATGAGTAGATTTCTTCAAGAAAACAACGTTATTTTGAGATAGATGCGACATTTAGAGTAATGTTTCAAGTGCCAAATTTTATTGTATGGAATATCCCAGCTTTGCTTTAGGTAAAGCCCAAGTTGATCTCTGCCCCCGCTATCCCTCCGCTGTCCTTTCCAAAATAGCGGATTTTGCCCGCATCTGTTTCAATACACGGCTGATATCAATTAAAGCAACATGATATGACGGACCGACACGAACTTCGATCCTTTCTGGTGATTAGAAAAGGCTTCGCCTAAAGGTCATCAAGAAGCATGGTTCAAAACGAAACCGTTATGACCTCAGAGGCGTGTAACGGCCACAAGAAAGCTGGCCATCCGGTGGAGTACGACAACCTCAGGCACAAAGGGGGGAGGTTATTACTGTAACCTATTTCACTATCTCGAACCCGCGGTCCTTTTTCAGTCTGCTTTCTCGCTGGATTCAACCTATCGAACCCGAATAAAACAAATCAAGGAATATCTCACCGTATTCAGGATCAAATTGGGAACCAAGATTTCGGCGGATCACCGCCGCCGCATCCTCGGGATTCATAGGTGGTCTATAAGGGCGTCTGGATGTCATGGCGTCGTACGTATCGACAATGGCCAATATTCTTGAGCACTCCGGTATGTCCCCGCCCTTCAAACCATCCGGATAACCTTGGCCGTCGTATCTTTCGTGATGATGTCTTATAATGGCTGCCACTTCCTTCAGTTTCTCTTTCGGGCCTAGTATTTTTTCCGCTATGAGGGGATGTTTCTTTATAATTCCATATTCATCCTCGGTCAATTTACCCGCCTTGTTCAAAATCAAGTCGCTGGTTCCGACTTTGCCGATATCGTGCAGCTTGCCTGCAATTTCTATCTTCTTGGAATCGGGCGATATCCCCTTCACATGCTCCAGCAATTTTAGGGCCATCTCACTGACTCTGAGGGAATGACCTTTCGTGTAGATATCCTTCGCTTCCAGGGCGTTTACCAGACTGTCCAGGGCGGAGATAAATAAGTTCTGATGCTTTTCCGACAGTTCAGCCAATCTCTCCTGGAGATTCTGCGTGTATAATGCCCTCTCCTCATCGTATTTTCTATTCTCAGTGATGTCTCTCGACAGCACCACGGAGCCCAGGTATTTGCCCTCGGCTCTCACAGGAGAATAGACGTTTTCATACACTTTCCCTGTCGCCTCATTAACCACCATTCTTTTGAACGCCCTCGTGTTGTCATTTTTCAGGTAGGCCAAGGCGCGTTTCACTTTCTCACGGGAGCTCTCGGAATGACAATGGAGTATATTTCTCCCCATAATCTCTTTCTTTGAAATGCCTCTGACCTGCGCGGCAGTCGCGTTGACGAAAAATATTATACCGCTTTCATCCGTAACGATGATTCCTTCAGGCAACTGCTCCAATACCGCATTGAATATCTTCTCCGTATCCACTGCTGCCTCCAATAAGCAAAAGAAAAAGCGAGACGTTCAACACGCTGTTGATCATCTTATCCGTAATTTTACCGGAACTGACGGCGAGTCAACCACATGCCCAGATCGCCGCTAGCCATACAGAAGATTATTACTGCGGCAATTGAACATGCAAATGAATTCTGTAAAATGCCCGTATTTATTGGATCTGTGATGCTGCTTCAATATGTTTAGTTGCCGGAGTAATAAAGACCTGCTCCGGGATACGCGCAAAGACGGGGCAATCGACCTCTCGTGAACCCCTCGTCTTATAGACGAGGGTAGTTTAGGGTCGTCATCCTTTCATGCCCGCCCGGGGGAAATAATTTATACCCTGATGTTTGATCTTATCACTTTAAAACTCCGGGCCGAATAACTTTCTGTCCCAGAAATTCCTCCACCAGCTTTGCATATTTTTCATGGATCATCTGCCGGTCAAATTCCCAGAATTCCTGAAGCATCAGCTCCTGCTCGGTTTCGCTGAAATAATTCAGGCACGGGAAAAAGAAGCGCTTGTCTTCCTTCACAATGTGAGGCGGGTAAAAAGAAGTAAGGTCCTTGATGCAATTGGCTATCGGCCCGCTGTCGCCGGAGCCGGCGAGATATTTCTTTTTGGCATCGACCAGATTTCCTACGTTCTTGCGAGCTTGGACGTGCTCTTCAATCAACTCTTCCATTATCCTGCGGTGCTCGATAGACAGAGGCTTTTTTGCAAGCTCCCGGAAAAGGATCTCTTCTTCTTTGCCGTGGTGAGTTCGGTCCGAATACGTCCGGAAAAAGTCGACCGCCTGGTCGATCAGAATCAGATTGATTTCACTCCTGCCAGTGATGTTCTCTATTTCCTTGTTGAGGAGACGAATCATCTCCTCAATAAGCCTGTGCTCCCACATGAGCGGTCCGATCGGTTTCATAGGTCGTCCTCAACTGCTGCCGATGTTCTTTCAGCTTTGATAAAACATTTTTTACTTTCGATAGGAAGCGGCCACTTCGTAGAAATGGGGTTTGGCTGTTCCCTCCAGTAAAGGCGCGACTTTCCTGAAGAGCACTTCACGATCTTCGCTCAAATGCATCGTCATGAATGTCCCTTTGGAATCATGCTCCACAATAGCGGCATAGCGTCCTGTTCCCTCGGTCGATTTCAGAAGCGTCCTAGAGATAAAACCGGGGTGGCGTGAGAATACCTTGCTGGACTGGCTGAACCATTCCAGAAACTCCTTGTCACTGCCGTCTTTCAAGGGAGGAAAGTTGATCAGGTTTACGAACCGCCCTTCCTCACCTTCAACCTTGCGGGCTTCCTTCTCAACCGCTTGCGGTTGGGGCGTCTTGATGACCAGAAATGCCATCTGCTCTTTGGATTCATTTTTGATGCTCATGGCTGACTTAATAGGAACACGCAGGAGCTTTCCCGGACCCATTTTGACAACCTTGTCCCCTATGTTGAAGGTCCCCTCCCCATGGACTACCTGAAGAGTGACATTGGAGTTGGCATGATGGAGGGGCACCTCCTGTGTTGGTTCAAGGCAAACTTGATTCACAAGCAGGTAAGGCTCGTCTATAAGATTAGCGACCCCCCGGCCGTCTTTCTTAAACATCTCTTTTTCTTTAAAATCGATTATTTCCATTGAGGACCTCCATCGATTTTTCCCTCCCTTCGCGATCAAGAAGGGAGGGGGGACATTCTGGAATGTTTTCTAATGCTCGTGCTTGGCTGCCGGTGCGTCGTGTCCGCCATGCGCCCCTTTTGGTTTTGGCGTCGCCATATTGTAGAGCCCCTCCACGTAATGGACGTAGGTCACGTAGGCGGCAGCGTAGGCGCGCCCAGCCTCAACATTGTGTCCTGCATGTTTCCTGAGCTCGCTGGCTCGTTCATATTGCTCCCGGACGCCCTTCATAACTGCCGCGGACATGAACTTGAGAAGATCTTCGGGTGAGCCGGTTTCCAGGGCCTTGTCGGCCTGTTTCACCGAAGGCTCCACTTCGGTGCCCGCGGGCTTGATACCCGTGTAAGGCGCGCCCTCTCCCGCCCGGTGGAGTCTTACGAATGTCTCCAGGAAATACCGGTCGGCCAGTTCGCGGGCGGCAGGGTTCAGTTTGCGGACTTCCCGCGCCTTTCTGAACGCCTGCATCAGCTCCGGCTCGTCCTTCTTCTGAATCCACATGAGAACAAGATCTGCTTTCCCGGTCTTCAGGGCTTCCTGGGCGCTCATGATAATCGGTCCGTCCATCGTATCGCAATGGGCCAAAGCCGCGGCCGGTACAGTCAAAATGCAGGCAGCAATGGTGATGATCGCTGTGACTATCCCTTTTTTAAAGTTTCGTTTAAGCATTTTTCCCTCCTTTTTAGCTTTGGAATTCGGGTCGATAAACAGCTTCTCACGGAAGATCTCTTTCTTTCAGTTCTTTAAGCATTCCATGGAGTTCTTCGTGCCTGCCGTGGCCTATCACCTTTTTCTCGTGTTCTTCAAAGGCCGCGTATATCTGATCGAGGACATCGGGCTTTAGGATCTTCTCGGCCATCACGAAAAGGATGTTATTCTCTTTCTCGATGTGGTTCGTCAGGAGGATCGAATAGTCTTCCGCGGACTTCGCCAGACCGGACGCGTTTCGCTCGGACGGGATCGCGGTTTCCATCATTTTAACGAGGCCGCGTCCCTGGGCGTGTTCACCCAGCATGACCGTGATCGGACCACCTTTCTCCGGCATGCCGGCCTCGATCATGGCCGGGAAGAGAATGCTCTCCTCTTTCCCATGATGGCATTTGTCGACAAATTCCTTCAGGAACCCGATGTACCTGAGCAGGTCTTCCCGGACTTCAACGTTTCCCATCGACAGTTTGTCAATCATGCCTTTCAGGATTTTCAGGGAAAACAGGATCGCTTCGTGTTCATGCTTGAGATCGTCAATGGCTTTGCTCATGGAATACCTCCAGTTTATTTTCCTGCTTCTGCCGTTTTTCTTCTCTCCTCCGCTTTCGTGCGGATCAGGCGGGAAGCTCCTCCTTTGGCCCAGGCGATTCCGTCCTCAAAGACGGTGTAGAAAATGGGGACATAGATCAGCGTGAGAAAGGTCGATATGATCAGCCCGCCGATCGCCACGACCGCAAGCGGAGAGAGTCTTTCCAGGCCGATGGCCCGCTCGAGGGCGATCGGGACCATGCCGACCGCGGTTGCAAAGGCCGTCATCAGGATCGGCCGCGTCCGGACGCGCACGCTCTCCCGCAGGGCCTCCAGGGTTGTAGCGCCCTTCTCCTTGGCCGTCTCTATGAAATCGATGAGCAGGATCGAATTCTTGACGACGATCCCCGCGAGGAGGATGACCCCCATAAAGGCCGCGAGGGACTGCTGCTTCCCGACGATCAGGAGGGACCACATGGCCCCGATCAGGGCGAAGGGGATGGCCGACATGATCGTCAACGGATGGATAAACGAGTTAAAGGCGGGCACGAGTGAAAAATAGAGGAGCACCAGGGCAATCGCCAGGGCGACCATCAGGGCATCAAAGGACTCCTTGGCCTGCTTGGCGTCCCCTTCCTGGGAGATTTGATAGCCGGGAGGGAGCACGATACCTTTCAGGGACTTTTCCACGTTCTCCATGATATGCGATACGGGCGCCTTTTCCCGATAGCCGTAAACGTCGATGCTGTTGACCATCCCCTGGCGGGTCAGAAGGGTCGGTACGTAGGATTCAGTGATCCTGCCCAGGGCCGAGAGAGGTATCTCGCCCAGAGGCGTATGCACATGGAGGGATTCCATCTGCCGGGCATTCTCCCGGTGCTTCTGTTCGAGGCGAGCGCGGATCAGGAAGCCATCCTCTCCCGGAACCCGGAAAAGCGATGCGCCACCGCCCTGGACGGCCGCCTGCACCTGGGAAGCGATCTCACGTGGAGAAATGCCGTAAAGGGCGCACTTGTCCCGGTCGGGGATGAAACTGATCTCCTTTTTTTCAGCCGTCCAGCTCAGCGAGACCGATTTAAGCCCGCCCACGCCTTCCAGGCGCTTCTTGACATCGATGCCGATCGCGTTCAGTTCCTTCCAGTCCGGTCCGGTCACCATCGTGTCCACGGTCGCCCGGATGCTGGAGAGCGGCGTCGCCCCGTAATCGAAGACGTCGACCGATTTGAGTCCGGGAATATGTGTAAAGCCCTCGCGTATCTTGTTTTCGATCTCCCAGATGGTCTGCTTGCGGTGGAAGCGGTCGATCAGGTTCACGGTGATGTTTCCCTGCTGCGGGTTCTTACCGCTGCCGAAGGAAATCACCGACGGCTCGGACCCGATAACCGAACTGATGGCCACGAGGCCTTCCTGCTTTTTAATGACTTCTTCCATCCGCTTCAGCAACTCGTGGGTCTGATCCAGGGATGAGTTAGCATCGGACTCGAAATTGATCTTGACGATCCCGGTGTCCATGGGAGGCATGATGTTCTGCCCGATCAGGGGCTTGATGAACTTGTTCGTACCGATCAGGATAACCAGGGCCACCAGGATAAAAGCCAGCCGGTGCCGGATGGCAAATTCGAGGGAACCGGCAAAGAAATCCCGGACGGCTCCGATCCCGGCGTCGCTCCACTTTTTCAGCACGGCCTCCAGTCGGTTCGGTTTAGCCTGCCTTTTGAGAATAGACGGCGCGAAGATCGGAATGATCGTGACGGAAACGATATAAGAAGCGATGAGGGCAATAGAAAGCGATAGGGCTAGGGGCCTCAAGACAGTCTGCACGTATCCGCCGATGAAGATGATCGGGACCAGGACCACTACCGTCGCATACGTCCCCGAGAAGATGGCCAACATAACCTCTTCCGTCCCACCCGCCACGATATCATGCAGATCCTTTTTGGCATCATGATAATGGCGCTCGATGTTTTCGATGACGACGATCGCATCATCTAGGAGCATACCCACCGCCAGGATGACGCCGGTCAGGGTGACCATGTGAAATTCGAAACCGAAGAGCCACATGAATGCGAACGTGATGAGATACGTGAACGGGATGGAGATGGCGACGAGGGCCATCGTCCGCACGTTCGCCAGGAAGAGGAAGATGACCAGAATCGTAATGGCGACGGCGTCCCGGAGCGCTTCCAGCATGTTATCCACGCTCCGCTTGATCAGGTCCTTCTGGCTGTAGCTCACCTCGAACTTGATGAAGGGGTATTCGGATTGAAGTCCCGGAAGGGCCTTCTCGGCGGCATCGATTGTATCCAGGGTGCGCCCGGTCTGGCTCTTGAGGATATTGATACCGATCGCCTCGCGGCCGTTCCCCCGGTAGGCCGACTGGGGCTCCTGGACGCCCACTTCGACCCGGGCCACGTCCCTGAGGTGGACGATCCCGTCCTCGCGTTTACCGATCACCAGGTCATTCAGTTCCGAAGGCGTCCGGACCTGTCCTTCCGTCTTGAAGATGTGCTGCCCCTCCCGGCGGATAATCAGGCCCTGCGGAATGTTTTGGTTCTGAGCGGACAGCGCGCCCAGGAGTTCCCCCATACCGATTCCGTAATGCTGCAGCCGGACGGGATCGATCGCAACTTGGACTTCGGGCTGCCGGCCTCCGAAGACCTCGACATTTGCGATCTCGGGGTTCCTCAGGAGCTCTTCTTTGATCCGGTTGTCCGCGAATTCGCGTATTTTCTTGAGGTCCGCGGGGCTCCCGTCGGCAGGCGACAGGGCGAGTGTCATGACCGGCTGGGTCGCCTGACTGATCTTGAATATCTGCGGAGGCCGGATCTCCTTTGGGAGGCGCGCGCTGGCTTTCCCCAGGGCGGTTGCGACATCCGTGGCGGCGGCATCGAGACCCTTTTCGTATTCGAACTCGGCCGTAACGACCGAAACCTCGTCCTTGGAAACGGAATTGACCTTCCGGACGAGATCAAGAGTCGAAAGTTCCTTTTCGACGGTCCTGCTGATATCC
>CAYOYJ010000105.1:0-8929 GCA_964408155.1 uncultured Syntrophales bacterium | reverse complement strand
TGACTCTCCTAAACTCCTGCTCCGTCGAAAACAGAGTTTTTCAGGGATGACTAATATAGGGAAAACACGTTTTTTCTGTCAAGGATTACAGTTAAGGGCGCGCTTCGGAGTGAGCACGAACTCCGGATAAATCCGTGGGGGCCGTAAAAATTTATCTCCGTAGAGGCGAGCATTCTGAAATTGCTGCAATAGTATAAATACGTCACCCTTTGACGGAACGGCCGTTTTGTTCCTGGAGAGGTTATCGCGCGCCCATATTCAGGCCAACTTTCATGGTTCGGCCCCGGTCATCGGTACCCACGATTCGGGGGGTAAGGGGGCTAATTGGAGAAGACTCTTCTCTACAATGTTGTTCTCCTCATTCAGCTCGGCTACCCGGTTTCCGGGATCCAGCACGAGTTTTATTTTTGTGCAGTCAGTGGGAAGATCCATATTCCGTAATGGGAATTTCTGGAAGCTGCCCGGGGCGATACTTAAACGAAAGCCGGACACAAAGAGTCGCCATCCGTCGGGCGAGCCGTAGACCCTGCGATTGCTTTCTGCAAAATCATACATTTCCCAATCGAGTGCATCAGTTCCCTGGCCTCTGTACTCGGCCGTACCCCGGTTGTATATTCTGAAAAAGATATCGTATTTATTGTAGGTAACCCCACCATAGTACCATGTGGTATCCGGCTTCAGAATGACCTCGTCGATCGTAGCGGCCAAATCAGGCCCGACGGGTGTGCCGACTATGATGATGGACGCTCGCGGGAGGTTTACCGGCATGCTCCAGTCGGAAAGGTTGTTTGTTTCGTTCGATTCGCGGATTGACGGATGTCCGGGAAACAGCGGGTCTACCACGGCACGGTAACGCATGGTGACCCCTTCGGCGTCGCTGCGGTACAGGGCCAGTGTAAAAGGCCGGCTGATGAGGGTGCCGCTGAACGTCCGTTCCGCGCCGGGGGCGAGTGATTCGTTCAGGTAGAGCATGTCGGAGAGGGTTGACCCGGGAACTTTGAAGCTGTAGGCAAGGTATCCGGGGGGCATGCCGCCTTCCGCTTCCACGGAGACCCGGAGCGGGCGTGCCGCCGCGCGGCCGATATTTTTAACCTTGACTGTCAGGGGGATTGTAACATAAACCGGCACCGAATCGGCCGGTCCACCGGCATCCTGGATTCGTCCGGTGAAAGGGTCACGGTTTTCCGCGCGGGGTGTGCCGATGGACACGATACTGACCACCAGGTCTGGGAGAATTGCCGGAACCACCCGCTCTCCGGGCCTGATTTGCGGCAGTTTGCCGCTCCCCTTGGACTGCAGGGGATCGCCCCATACGACCTGGGAAGAGAACAGAAGAAAGAAAAACGCCGCGAAGGTTCCCCAAAAAGTCTTCATAGCCGACTCCTTTCTTGCTGGAAAATTGCACGATTTGAATTAAACGACCATTTTTATATTAATGACCGGATTCATAAAAGTGCCTCACGATGCATCAGAGAAATCCCTACCATGATTCATCGATTAACCGCTTTGGAGAAGAGTTTGAAGTTCGTCTGCAAATGCCTCATAAGTATCCCGGCTGAAAAGGACGAAATGCACCGTCTCAATTTCAGCGTGGCCGATCAAATATCCAATCACCGCTTCCAGGGCAATCCGGGCGGCCGGACGCAGGGGATAACCATAAGCCCCCGCGCTGAGAGCCGGAAAGGATATGGATTTTAATCCATGCTGCTCGGCCAGATTGAGGCATGAGGCGTAGGCGTTTCGCAGGAGCGTTTCTTCATTGTGCCGGCCGTCCCGGTAAATCGGCCCCACCGCGTGAATGACATACTTTGCTTTTAACAGACCAGCAGAGGTGATCACGGCGCTGCCGGTTGGGCAGGAACCAATTTTTCGGCATTCCTCCAGAATCGTTGGCCCGCCCGCGCGGTGGATGGCACCATCCACGCCCCCGCCGCCTCGTAAACCGGAATTCGCGGCGTTGATAATCGCATCCGTCGATTCCTTTGTGATATCGGCAACTATCAATGACAAAACCGATTGGTTGATCCGCGCTTCCATTTTAGGGACCTCCCGAAATCTGCCTGCCCTCACCGTGAACGAGCATGCGATAAGTTTTTTCAATGCGGTCCCAGTTGTCCTCGCGATCCATGGACCAGTAACGGCCGATCACAGAAACCACCTTGCCTAATCCAAAATCACGCGCCCTCTGTTCCACCCGATCGATGTAAATTGCGCCGCTTTCCGGAAGTTCGCCGCGTCGGCCCAGCATGGCGTGGATATAGAGTTCCTTGATTCTCTTTTGTTTCGCCATCTCCATCAAGGCAAAAAGATGATTGATCGAGCCGTGCGAACTGAAAAAAGAAACAATTCCCATGAAATGAAGGGGTTTGTCGTTTTGTAACGATCTGTCCATGGCCGCAAGCAAGGTCGGGTTTCGAAAAAAAGAACCGTTTTCAATCGCCTGGTCGATCTTCAGACGATCGGAAAAAATGGTCCGTCCTGATCCGATATGAAGATGGCCTGCCTCGGAATTGCCGACGGTGCCGGGCGGCAACCCCACCGCTTCTCCCGACGCGTGCAGCAGCGTAAAGGGATGGTCTTTCCTGAAAACGTCCATGCGGGGCGTATGGGCTTTGACGATCAGATTGCCCATCGTCGTTGCACTCTCACCCCAACCGTCGAGAAGAATAAGGAGCAGGCGTTTGCAGGCTGGTTTGGTACAAGAGGGGTTTTCCAACATGAGCGAGCGCCCGGTCATGCTTGCCGGTTTGGGAAGGCCGAACAAATCCAGGACGGTGGGGGCGATATCCGACAGTGCGCCTTGATCACGCAGGGGCCGGTCATATCCGGGGTGGATTAAAATAAAAGGAACGGGGCTGTCGGTGTGGCCCGTGTCAATCGTCCCATCGGGGTATTGCCATTTTTCGACCGTTCCGTGATCGGCCGTAATGATCACCGTCATGTCTTGGCGGCGGGCTGCATCCACTACCAGCCCGAGATGGCGGTCAACCGCGGCGACTGCAGCCAGGATGGCGGATTCGTTTTCGATATGACCCACCACATCGACATTGGGAAAATTCGTGAAGATGAACTGAACGGACGGATCCTTGATTTTTTGAAGCGTTGCTTCGGTTATTGCGACGATGGACATTTCAGGCGCTTCGTCGAACAGAGTGACGTCCTTGCGGGTGGGTACGATGATGCGTTCCTCTCCTGCCACCGGTTCGTCTTTTTTACCGTTTAGAAAATACCCCACATGAATGGATTTTTCTGCTTCCGTAATCTTGATCTGTTTGATCCCATGAGCCGAGAGAACGTCACTTAGCGTGTCTTCAACGGTCTCCTCGGGAGGAAAAGCGACGGCAGCGTTCAAATCCTTATGGTACTGAATCATGGTGGTTAAATCACAGGTGAAATGAGGATCAACATGAAATTCGTCAAACCCGCTTTCAGTCAGGCTCCGTGAGAGTTCGACTTCTCTTTCGCCGCGGATGTTGTAAAAAATGACCGGATCACCCTTTTTGATCCGTCCGATGGGAACGTGATCCATAGAGGTAAGGACCAGAGGCTCCAGGGTTTCATCCTCTTCATTATTCCGGTAGGCTATTCTGATGGCATCAGACAAGGAATTGCTGTTGGACATAATTGATTGACTCCTGTATCGTGCGGATATTGACGATCAATATAAATCATTTCATCATAACTTTCAGCAAAAGATGACTGACAGACTTAGACTTTGAAAATCTCAGACCGGTCAAGTCTGATTCGGCTCTATTGAAAAAAGAAATTATGCATGTTAATGAACGGGGAATTTTAGTGACCGCTACAAACCGTGAAAACAGAAAAATCAATTGAAGAAATCCTGCAGGAAGAGTTTCTCCGAGAACGAGCGGCTGTGCTGGCCAAGGCTGCGGAAAATTTGACGAAAACACTGTGCCGGCTTGCACATATCGAGGAATCCATTCTTAAAGAGAGTACGGCCTTCTGCGGCCCGTCTTTCCAGGAGAACGATCATACGGGATCAATCGGAGAAACGCCGCCGCGCAAGAGATCGACTCTGATCGAAATCAACCAGCATATCGATCATTTCAATAAGGTCCGGGATACGGCAAAAATTCAGTATTATTACCTTATCGTAACCAGAGAGGCCTTGGGGCTAAGAAAACACCACTGGGTTGAAGAGTTTTATGCGATTCCACCCAAAAAAAAATATGTGAAGGATAAATGATGGATTTGTATAAAAAACAGAGAATGCGGATGGTTGAGACACAGATTCGCGCGAGAGGCCTGAGCGATGCGCGGGTTCTGGCGGCCATGGAAACCATCCCCCGTCACATATTTGTTGACGACGGATTGCAGGATCAATCCTATCAGGATAACCCATTGCCGATTGGCGAGGGGCAGACCATTTCACAGCCCTATATCGTTGCATTGATGACTCAGGCCATGGAAATATCCAAGAAAGACAAGGTGTTGGAAATTGGAACCGGCTCCGGATATCAAACGGCAATTCTGGCGGAACTGGCTGATCGGGTGTTTTCCATCGAAAGAATTGCAAAACTGGCATCCAAGGCCCGAAAATGCCTTGATGCACTTGGATATTTCAATGTGGCCATTCGGGTCGGCGACGGCACCTATGGGTGGAAAGAAGAGGCGCCGTTTAACGCCATGATTGTCACTGCCGGCGGCCCATCCTTGCCGCAGAATCTTTTATCTCAACTTGCCGTGGGCGGGAGAATCGTTTTACCCATCGGTGATCGGCAGTCCCAAACCTTATACAGAATGACAAGATTATCAGAGGACATAACGGACATCAAGAAGGAGAACCTGGGGGGATGCCGCTTTGTCGATCTGATCGGCGACTATGCCTGGGGAGGCTCGCAATCCTGAAATATTGCCGACTTCACGGAGGAGTCAATCCTTATTACCTTTTCAATACTCAAAGAATCATTCTCGTATTATGAAAAAAACCATTGGAAACATCGTTGTTCTCATCCTGCTGACCGTTCACACTTTCGGGTGCGTCCGTGACTACGTTAAGACTGAGCCGAGGCAGGGATACTATTATGTTGTCGGAACCGAAGAGACGCTGTCCGGCATTGCCCGCGACCATCGGATGAGTGTGGAGGAACTGGCTGAAGTCAACGAGTTGGATAAATCGGCGGCGCTTAAGGAAGGGATGGTTCTATTTGTGCCCCGGGAAGAGTCCGTAAAAAATCTAAGTAAGAGTAAAGAAGTCAAGTCAAAAGAAGTTTCTCCGGGCCCGAAACCCAAGGCAGAGACCTATACCGGAAAAACGGTGGGAAAGACAGAGACAATAAAGAAACCCGGTACGAAAACAAGCACCAAAACCGTTTTGCCGGAAGAAAATATCAAGATAAAACAGGGGGATGGTGCGAAACCGATCACAGCGGGCAAAGACACCGATGGTATTCAAACAGGAAAGTTTTTCTGGCCCCTCAAGGGAAAAGTGATTTCGAAATATGGACCGCAGCCCAACGGAATGTTCTACAACGGTATCCGAATCGAAACGCGGCAAGAATCTTCCGTTGTCGCATCGGCCGGAGGTCAGGTTATTTTTTCCGCATTGCTCAAAGATTATGGGGAAACGGTCATCATTAAGCATGATCAAAATTATGCTACCGTTTATACGCATCTCAGCAAAAGACTCGTCAAGGTCGATCAAAAAATCAAGCGCGGTGAGAAAATCGCCCTGGTCATACCGGCTTCCTCCGGGGTGGGGTTTATTGATTTTGAAATAAGATACAGAAACAAGGCAAAAGATCCCCTTTTGTTTTTATCCTGAAGATTTTCCATTGGAGAGGAACGTATGGAATTGAATTTCGAACAGGGGCCGATTCGTCCGCCGAGCGAAGCGGAGAGCCTGCTCATCCGGGCAACCAGGAATTGCCCATGGAATAAATGTACTTTTTGCCATAGCTACCATGATTCGAAGTTTTCTCTGCGGTCCGTGGAAGAAATCAAACAAGAAATCGATGCCATGCATGCCATTGCCGAGAGCATCGCCGAATTGTCCTGCAAACGGGGGCAGGGCGGGAAAGTCAACGACAGCATCGTGCAAATGATTTTTAACGATTACGGCTTCAGTGATGCTTACCGGTCTGTGGCGGCTTGGCTTTATTTTGGCGGGAAATCCGTATTCCTTCAGGACGCAAACTCGATCATTATGAAAACGGAAGACTTGGTCGAGGTCCTGAAGTACATTAAGATGATATTTCCTTTTGTGGACAGAATCACTTCATACGGTAGATCTAAAACGGCTGCCAAAAAAACGGTTGAAGATTTTGTAAAATTGAAAGCAGCAGGCCTTTCACGCATCCATGTCGGAATGGAAAGCGGCTATGATCCTGTTCTGGAATTCATCAAAAAAGGAGAAACCGCGGCTGACCATATCGAAGGGGGCAAGCGGATCATGGCGGGAGGGATTTCCTTATGTGAGTACATCATTCCCGGTATGGGCGGAGATAAATGGTCAACCGAACATGCAAAACAGACGGCGGAAGTTTTGAATGAAATCAATCCGGATTATATCCGGTTAAGATCACTGCAGGTCAGAGAGGGGACCGCGCTTTACACGATGATGAAGCAAGGACTGTTTACCCCTCTGGCTGATGAAGATGTTTTAAAGGAAATCAGACTTCTCCTGGAAAATCTTCATTGCCGGGACACATATGTTGTCAGTGACCATATTCTGAATCTGCTTCAGGAAATCGAAGGCAAACTTCCCCAGGACAAGGAAAGAATGCTGGGCGCCATCGATCGCTATTTCGGTATGCCGTTAAAAGATCGTATGATTTACAGGCTCGGCAGAAGGCGGGGAATTTACAACAGTCTGGATGACCTGGCGAATATTCGCATTTATGATCGGCTCAGGCAGATTGTCGAAGAATACGAAAAGAAGGATCCTCAGCAACTCGACCGGGATCTATATAAAGCGATGCATGGCTTCATATAGATACTCCCTTCAGGTATTTATTGCAACACCCGTCAGGGCCTTTAATCAGAAGATATTATCATAATTATTGACTATTTACCCGTCTCGTGTTAGCCTCAATCGTTAAATAAATTGTAAGGTGTATCGGCATGTTCAAAATTGGTGATTTGGCGGTTTATCCGGCACAGGGTGTTGGTGTGATCGAATCGATCGAAAAAAAAGAAATTATGGGCAACAAACAGATGTTTTACATCATGAAGATCATGGGAAACGGCATGAAAATCATGATACCCACCGATTCGGCAGACTCTGTAGGCCTGAGGGAAGTGATTCATAAAGACGATATCTCAAAGATATACGACATTCTGAGATGTAAGGACGTGACCATCGATAAACAAACCTGGAATAAACGGTACCGTGAGTACCTGGAAAAAATTAAAACAGGTTCTGTTTTCGAGATAGCGAGCGTTCTTAGAGATCTTCTGGTGCTGAAGACTGACAAGAATCTGTCGTTTGGCGAAAGAAAAATCATGGACACGGCCAAGAATTTGCTGATCAAAGAGATATCTGTCGCGAGCAAACTTGAAGAAACCAAGGTTGAGAAAGATCTGGAGATGTTGTTTACCGTTCAATAGTGATTTCATCTTCTTGAAATTTAATGTCTTTTTCACCTGTCAGGTTGTCGTTTTGCCTTGTCGTCTCTTCACGCATACACTGAATATTGGGCATGTCTTCTGAGAGAGATGCGTTGATTATTCGTTTTGTATCGAAATTAAACAGAAAGGAGGTGAAAAAATGCAGATTAGAATACTTTTAATCCTGGCATGTGGGTTAAGCGGATTTTTCATTTCATATCATTACTTCGGCTCACCACAAGCCTATCTGAACATTTATTCCATCGGTGGATCAATTCTGGGTCTTTTGGCATCATGGTTCGTGATTCACTCTGAAAAGGCCATTAGAAAGGTTTCATTACGGGTCATCTTCGGCGGTGTCGTCGGCTTATTTATTGGTTTGTTATTCGCGTTCCTGTTGGCTTTTGGTATGAGCTTTGTCAGTGACATCATGGAAAAGCAGCAGGTTGTGCCTTGGATTTATACGCTTCTGACGGGCATTATGGGTTACCTGGGGCTGGTCATCGGTTCCAAAAAGGTCGACGAGTTTCAACTGCTGACGTCAGGCAGTGTCAAGGTTAACCAGAATCTCAAAATTATGGATACCAGTACCATCATTGATGGACGTATCGCCGATATTTGCGATACGGGATTTGTCGAAGGGACCTTGATTATTCCGAAATTTGTTCTGGAGGAGTTACAATATGTTGCGGACTCGCCTGATTCACTGAAAAGGTCTCGGGGGCGAAGGGGTTTGGATATCTTAAATCGAATGCGCAAAGACAAGTATATCAAGATAGAGATTGTGGATCAGGATTATCCGGATGCAAAAGGCGTCGATGCCAAACTAATCGAGATGGCTAAACATTTAAGTGCAAAAATTCTTACAAATGATTTTAATTTGAACAAAGTCGCGGAACTACAAGGTATTAAGATTCTGAACATCAATGAGTTGGCCAATGCGTTAAAGCCGGTGATCCTGCCGGGTGAGATCATGACGGTTAAAATTGTCAAGGAAGGAAAGGAGCCGGGGCAGGGGGTGGCCTATATGGACGACGGGATGATGATTATTGTCGATAATGCTCAGAAACATGTCGGCTCGAATGTGGAAATTGTCGTGACCAGTGTTTTGCAGACAACGGCCGGTCGTATGGTTTTTTCCGAGATGAAGGGGTTGGCCAACGACAAAAAAGTATCCAATTCCATGGTGAAATGAACAAAAAACCCGGGATGGGAATCCCGGGTTTCCTTTTTTTAATGAAAATTGCAGCAATCATTCCCGCCGGCGGTTCAGGTTTGAGAATGGGATATTCGACTCCCAAGACGTACCTGACGTTTGATTCAGTGCCTATCATTGTTCACACCCTTCGCATATTTCAAG
>CAYOYJ010000104.1:0-8940 GCA_964408155.1 uncultured Syntrophales bacterium | reverse complement strand
CCCAGAACAGAGGTGTAACCTGCGGGAATTCGAACCAGGCGTACACCAGGATGCCGTTGGCATGACACACCCGGATCAACCGGTCGTAATCATAACTGAAGCGGGGCGTAAAGAGCCAGGCGGAGGCATAAACCACCCTGACCCCCATACGGCGCCATTGAACGGCCAGATCTTCAATGCTGACGTTGCTGCGCAGTCCGGGATCAAAGTACAGTTCCGTCAAATTCCGGCGTAACGGCTGAACCCTCTTGAAAGCTTTCAAAACCTGTTCAAAAAGGAAGGGATAATGACTGACGCCATCGGCGGTAAAAGGATCAAAAAGCGTGCCCAGGTAGAGAACCTGGCCCGATCCGACCGAAAAGGTTCCCGACAGACCGGTATGGTTTTCCATGACATGACTGAGCACAGCCGCACGGTCGGGAACGCGGTAGCGTTCCATGGAAACAGCCGGCCGCCACTGCAGAGGCAGATCCATCTGTGCATGATCGATCACATGTTCCACCAAAACATGACCGCCCGGAAAGCGGATGCCCACCGCCTCCGCCAGGGAAGAACGCCCGTCCAGGATCAGTTGGCCGCCGCTACGCACAAATTTTAGAATTTGCAAAACATCTTTTTTTAGAAGGACTCTTGCAGTTCCATGGGGAACAATGAGAACCTCCTCCGGATTCAGGACCGACTGCCCGAGCCTGCTGAGCGGAACAATCCGCAGGGGAGCACCATAGGCCCTGAAAACACGGATGAAACTGTCCTGATCCATCTTTTCCATTCCGGTCGCCTTCGGTTGTGTGACCACGCAAGCCCGTATGGCCGGCAATGGTTGCATCTCGGACGTCTCATCATTCCACCACTGCGTCAACCAGTCCTTCCCCAGGTGAATCAAGCGAGTCATCATGCCTGGCGGCGCTGCCGGCCGCTCATCCATGCCCAGGGCCACCAGAATCTGGCCCGGCCGGGGTTGCAGGGTGGCCTTGCTGATTCCCGTCACGCGTTTATCCGCCCAGGTTTCCTGCTGCGGTAAACCATCCTGATTGATAATGAACTGTTTCAAGTACGAATCGCGCAGATAGATCTCTTTCGGGGCGGAGCCGGTCTGGATCAATTTGTCCTCCAAGGCGACCCGGCAGTCGAACTCACGAAGAGAAACGAACTGATAACCCAGCGCCTTGATTCCCTGCACCGCCTGCCGCAGGTATTTCAGATCCAGAAACGGGTGCATGAAAGCCGAGGCCATACCATCGCGCACCACTCTCATGGCGCGTGCGTTTCCGAGCATGACATCCGGCGACGGATTATCTTCCGGCAGATAGCCGATATTCTCCGGAATGATTTGTATCCCGCGTATATCCACCGTAGGATAGGGAAACGCCTGCTGTGTTCCCTGGAGATCGATCATCGTTTCTTCATTCAATGTACTGAATACCTTCGCGATTTCCGCATAATCCAACGGCGACGCCGCATAATGCGGCGTTTCCCAGGCGATGGGATAGAGTTTCATCCTAATGCACTCATCGAGCGCGGCTTCGAGCTTTTCCTTGACCATTTCGGCCGAATCATCCGCCCGGGGGGCGTTGCGGAACCCGTCCCAGAATTCAAAATCATCAGGCGTCACACCGCGATATTGATGCGTGTATCCATGGAGCACCAGCGTCCCGCCATGGGACATCGCATATTGGAGCACTTTGACCAGGTCGGGGTTCTCCTCCAGATGAATCTCAGTCCGGGAATTCGGATCGATGAATACCGGCACCAGAGAAATCTGAAAAGGCACCCCTTCATCAATCAGCATGTCGACCGCCCGGCGCACTGTTGCTGCATCGTCATCGGGCGTTACGTCTTCCAAACGGACCATGGCCTTATGTGATACAGCATGGTTTACACCGAGCATATCATGGAGAAGATCGCAAAAAGCCAGATACCGATCCTCCTCACCAATATAGGCAAAGGGAACGTCGGCCACCAGCCAGAGGTTTCCCGTATGCAACATGTAGGGCAAACGCCGGCCCTCCGGGTCCAGCATTTCCGCATCCACCTTCACTCTGGTCTGATCCGTGACGGTCAACAACGAGGCCATCCTGCCGCCCTTATTTAGCAAAACGCCATGATACACAACCTTATTAAACTGACTGATTACTTTGACTCCATCCAGGCGGAGCCCCCGTTTCCGATCCTCCCTGTCACCAAGAAAAGCATCCAGCCCATACCCCACCCAGATGAGCGTTGATTTCCGGGCCCGGGCGTCACGGAGAACCGTAACCGGCCAGACGGTCTTATCCGAACCGCCGACGACAAAAACCACCTTGTATTGATCCATCATACCGGAACGGTAATCACCGATTTTTTGAATCTTAGGGTGATAGTTGAAATGACCGAGAAGATTTCCGATTTGAATCCCGTCTGAAAGCCCCTCGGGGTCTGTCCGTTCCTGACCGTCATGCAGGATCAACGCCTGGGGCTGACCGGCAACCGCCGCAGTTGCCATCGACAAAAGCATCGCACACAAAAACATCAGAATCCTGATCATCATGACGGTTTCACCTCGGCAAAGCGCTCGGTCTTCGCCCACACTTTTTTACGGCGCAGCACCACGTCGTCGATCAAAGCGCGCCCCACAACGACCATCCAGAGTTGACAATAAGTAAAGTACATCAGGACGACCATCATAAGGTTCCCCAAAGAGTCCTCACCCTCTTCCCGTGAAAGAGCGATGCCGACTTCGAGAATGAACAGCAGAAACGCCAAGATCCAGATGCCGGAATATGGCCCCACCGCATGAATCGATATCAAACCGAAACAGGCCAGAATGAACAGGACATCCGACAGGAAAATCGCCGCACAGACGACGTAATAGAGGAAAAGCGTGTAAAGTAATTCCAGTGCAATCGCCCGCGGACGCATCGAAAACAGGCGGCGGGCATGTTTGGCCAGCAGGTAGTTGTGACCGCGGGCCCATCTTGTTCTCTGACGCAGCCACGTTCCCAGTTTCTCCGGCTCCTGCTCCCAGGTGACGGCACGGGGAACAAAGCCGATATAACGCCCGGTCTCGTAAATACGAATCGTTAATTCGGCATCTTCCGTCAGGGCCTTTTCATCCCAGCCACCGACTTCTTTCAAGACATGCCGCCAGATGACAAAGTTCGTTCCCGGAAGACTGGTCACGCCGAGCATGGCGAAACGGCCGGCCTGGATGATCCACTGAAAAGCCAGGCATTCGATATTGATGAATCGCGTCAGGATATTGCGTTTCCGGTTGATGCAGCGGAATTTTCCGACCGAGGCCGCCATATTGGAATCGGACATGAGTGAGGCAACAAGTGCTCGGAGCGATCCCGCCTCGGGCCGGTTATCCGCATCATAGATAGCGATAATATCATGTTGCGACGATTCGATGGCCAGCGTCAGGGCAGCGGATTTTCCCCGACCGCCCAGCTCCGGCGGCACCCGGAGACAACGGACACGCTTGTCCCGATCTGCATAGGCATCGACCAGATCACCTGTGCCATCCTGACTGCCGTCATCAACAATGATGATTTCCATCCGGTCGGCGGGATAATCCAGCGAGCAGAGATAATCCAAGGTACCGTCGATGACACGGGCTTCGTTTCGTGCCGGAACAAGGATCGAAACGGCGGGCCAGTCCATGCCCCGCGGCAGCTGTGGTGTAATCCATGCATCACGACGGCTGTAGAGATAACCGGCAACAAAAAGCAAAAGCTGGTAGGCAATCATAAACCAGATGATCGCCGCCGACAGCACGAAAATGAGTTCCAGAATAAGAGATGAGAACATAAACACGCTTCATGACTACATAATAAAATACCATTTCTCAGACCAATTCGGTGAAGCTATTATAACCATAATTGAGCAACATCAAGGGTAAACTTTTGTAACGGTCAATTATCAACACCGGCGTGAATCATTTATAATGATGTTAAATAACTGTATTTAAGATACTTATCACATATGGTATATAATTTATATAGGTTCTATGCTTATATTTTTCTTATGCTAAGAACGATCCTGCTATGTTAGCCGGCAATTGAAATGGATTGTTTAGAGTGAAAACTTGTTTTATATTCTTTGTCAAGAAACGCATCGTTCGCTTTCAACCATAACATGACATGAACATCGTTCATCATGATGGCAAAAACAAAATATACCCATATATATACGTCACTGCTCGGCCTTACCCTTTTTTCTCTGGCCCTGTGGGTGTTGCACCGCGAATTGGCACACTATCACATTCAGGATATTCTCCAGCATGCCAAATCCCTTGCGCCAGTACGTGTTTTTTGGGGTTTGATCCTGACGCTTCTCAGCTACCTGATCATGACCGGCTATGATCTGCTGGCCCTGAAGTACATTAATCACCCCCTGCCCTACCGGAAAACGGCTTTTGCCTCCTTTGCCGGTTACGCCTTTAGCAATAACATCGGCCTTTCGATGCTGGCAGGCGGTTCCGTTCGCTTTCGACTCTATACGGCCTGGGGATTATCTGTATATGAAATAGGTAAGGTCGTCCTCTTATGCACATCCACGCTCTGGCTCGGCTTTTCCACGCTCGCCGGAATTATTTTCCTGCTGGCACCGATCCATGTTCCGTCAGCCGTTCACCTGCCCGTTGCTTCACTACGCATGCTGGGTTGTCTGGCACTGCTACCCAGTTTTTTATATCTGACACTGAATCTTCTTCGGAAAAACCATTTCAAGCTATTCAACCATGATATTTCCATACCCGGTTTCCGCCTCTTCGGCAGTCAAATGGCTGTCGCCCTGCTCGACTGGTTTGTCGCCGGTTATATTTTCTACATTCTTCTTCCTGAGAATCCGCATCTCACTGTTATTCATGTGCTCGGAGTATTTCTCCTGGCGCAACTCGGCGGTCTGGCCAGTCAAATTCCAGGAGGGTTAGGCGTTTTCGAAACAATCGTGGTGCTTCTCCTTTCTCCATTCATACCGACATCTTCAATCGTTGGGTCGCTCCTTGTCTATAGAGGACTCTACTATATCCTGCCCCTTCTGGTCGCGGCCATTCTCCTGGGCCTGCAGGAATTGCTGAGCAGAAGAGATTTCATTTTTAAACTATCATCCTATGTTGCTCAGGGCGCATCCGTAATCATGCCCGGTGTACTGGTCGTGACGACATTTCTGGGCGGCGTCGTACTCCTTCTCTCGGGATCAACTCCGGCGGAACAACCCCGCTTTGCCTGGTTTCAGGATATGATGCCCCTTCCGGTTCTGGAAACATCCCACCTGCTTGGCAGTCTTGCAGGCATGGGGCTCCTGATCCTTGCCCGGGGTTTGCAGCGCCGACTCGACGCCGCTTATCTCCTGGCGGTCTCTCTTTTGGGCGTCGGTGTCGTCGTATCGCTTTTAAAAGGTTTCGATTATGAAGAAGCCCTGCTCCTTGCGATTATTTTGGCAGCTTTAATTCCCTGTCGCCGGTTCTTTTACCGGAAGGCGACGATTTTCGACGCGAGCTTCACCCCGGGCTGGACGGTTGCGGTCATACTGGCCCTGCTTTGTTCTGCATGGCTTGTTTCTTTTTCTTACAAGCATGTCGAATATTCGCATGACCTCTGGTGGAATTTCGCTATCTCCGGCCACGCATCAAGGTCACTGCGGGCTCTGGTCGGCGCATCGGGCCTCGCCTTGCTCTTCTCACTGTTAAAACTCCTCAGTCCAACGGCAAGAACAACAACGGGATACAAAACAGAAGATACGGAGAAGATAGCTGCGATTGTGCGTCAATCGCCCAACGGTTACGCAAACCTGGCCCTGCTGGGCGATAAGCATTTTCTCTTCAGCAAGAATGACACCGCTTTTCTCATGTACGGCATTTCCGGTCGAAGCTGGATCGTCATGGGTGATCCCATCGGCCCACGGGGAGAGTGGAAAGAGCTGCTCTGGCGGTTCCGAGAACTTTGTGACCGCTACGACGTCTGGCCTGTTTTTTATGAGGTGGGGATACAAGATATCCCCCTTTATCTTGATTTTGGCCTCGCCATGGTTAAAATCGGTGAGGAGGGCCGGGTCGACCTGGGACAGTTTTCTCTTGAGGGAAGCGCCAACAAGGGTTTGCGCCACACCCTCAATAAATTCGACAAGGAAGGCTTTGTTTTTGAAATGGTTCCCGTGGGTGATGTTGCACCTCTGCTTCCTGAATTAAAAAACATATCGGATCAATGGATGCAGGAAAAGAACACCCGGGAAAAAAGCTTTTCCCTGGGTTCTTTCAATGAACTTTACTTGCTGCATTTCCCGGTTGCAGTGGTACGTTTTGATGGGAAACCGATCGCCTTCAGCAATCTCTGGCAGGGAGCTGAAAAAGAAGATCTGTCTCCCGATCTGATGCGCTATCTTCCTGACGCGCCCAACGCCATCATGGATTACCTGTTCATCAAGTTGATTCTCTGGGGTAAAGCGGCAGGATATCACTGGTTCAGTCTGGGTATGGCCCCTTTTGCCGGTTTGGAAGCCCATACCCTGGCTCCCCTCTGGAATCGCCTGGGGGCTTTTCTTTTCCGCCATGGTGAGAATTACTACAATTTTCAGGGATTGCGCCAGTATAAACAGAAATTTGGACCCGTCTGGGAACCGCGATATCTTGTTTCGCCCGGCGGAAGGGCGTTTCCAATTATTCTGACGAACATCGCCACTCTCATCTCCGGCGGATTCAAGGGGGTCATCTCAAAATGAAATGTCGTAAACTGTTCGTTATTCTTTTAATAATGTGCGGTATTCCCGCCCATGCCTCGGAAACCGTCTTCGAATTTGGTCCCTTCGGGAAAGTTACCTTATACCAGGCGACAGCCCGGCCGTCCCAGGTTGTCCTCTTTGTCTCCGGCGACGGGGGCTGGAATCTGGGGGTGATCGATATGGCCCGGGAATTGACGACGCTTGATGCTCTTGTCGTCGGCATCGATATCAACCATTACTTGAAGTTCATGCGGAACGGTAAAAGCGCCTGTTCCTATCCGGCGGCGGACTTTGAAGCCCTCAGTAAATATGTCCAGAAAAAACTGAACTTTCCTCGTTATGTTCTTCCTCTCCTGGTCGGATATTCCTCGGGAGCAACGCTGGTTTACGCTACCCTGGCACAAGGACCTCCTAACACTTTCCTGGGCGCCGTCAGTCTGGGCTTCTGTCCGGATCTACCCCTGACCAAACCGCTCTGCAAAGGTTACGGTCTGGAATGGCAACCCGGTCCCAAGGGAAAGGGTGTTTCGTTTCTCCCCTTTAACCGGCGTCCTCTTTCCTGGATCGCCCTTCAGGGAGCAATCGACCAGGTCTGTGACGCTTCGGCCACCGCAACCTATGTCAAGCAGGTGACCGGAGGAGAAATCGTCATCCTTCCCAAGGTCGGTCACGGTTTTTCAGTGCCCTCGAATTGGATGCCCCAGTTCAAAAACGCATACCGGAATCTCGTATCCCGCAACAAACCCGTCGAGAAAAAGGTGCTGACCCCTCTCTCCGATCTGCCCCTCGTGGAAATTGCACCGCAGGGCACCTTTTCCCGAACGCTGGCCGTAATCGTCAGCGGCGATGGAGGCTGGGCGGGAATCGACCGGGACATTGCCGATGCTCTATCAAAACAGGGAGTTAGAGTCATAGGTCTCAATTCGCTTCAGTATTTCTGGACCCGCCGCACCCCGGCTGAATCTTCACGCGCTCTGGAAAGAATGCTTACCCACTACGTCTCTTACTGGAAACCTGACCGGATTATCCTGATCGGCTATTCCTTCGGTGCCGCTGTGCTTCCATTTATGGTCAATCGTCTGCCGGATACCTTGGGGAATCAAATCGCCCTGATCGTTCTCCTTGGTCTGGAAGAGAAGATCGATTTTGAATTTCATCTCAGTGACTGGTTGCCCACGGAAAGTGGAACGGAAGGCATGCCTGTGCTGCCGGAAGTCGTTAAACTCAGAGGCAAAAAGATTCTCTGTCTGCGGGGTGAAGAGGAGATCGAATCGCTCTGCGGCAAGCTCGATAAAAACCTTGCGCAGACCATCATGCTGCAGGGCGGGCATCACTTTGGCGGTGACTACGCGGGGATAGCGCGTATCATCTTGAACGAACTGAAGTGAGCAGAAAATCCTGGCATCATTTTTTTATCCTTATTTCTGCCGCCAACCCCTTGACTGGTACAGAATGCGGACTAAATTTAACCTTCTTAAACTTGATCCATGGAGGTCATTTATGATCACGAAAAGAAAAAAACATGTCATTCTTGGGGGCTTACTGATCACGATCGGATTAATCATCGGCCTGGCCATATCTGCCAATCTGAACATTTTCAACACCGGCTATACGACGGAAACAAGGATATCGAAGGATGCAGTCGACCTGTTGAGCCGCATCAACAATGCGACGGCGGAAGTAGCTGCCGCCGCCATGCCGTCCGTAGTCAATATCGCATCCACCACCACGGTGCACAGTCGCGGCATGGACATGCCCTTCATGAACGATCCCTTTTTTCGGGATTTTTTCGGCGACCGGTTCCGGTCTTTTAACCACCCCCGTGATTACAAGCAGCGAGGAATGGGGTCGGGCGTCATCGTCGATGCAAACGGCTATATCCTTACAAATAACCATGTGGTTGCGGGCGCCGAGGAAATCAAAGTGACCCTGGCGGATAAGCGGGAATTCAAGGGGAAAGTCATCGGCTCCGATGCCAAGACGGACTTGGCCGTCGTCCAAATTGAGTCGGATCATCTACCCGTATTGACTTTAGGAGATTCGGATAAGCTGAAAGTGGGAGAGCGAGTCATCGCCGTCGGCACTCCCTTCGGCCTGAACCAGACGGTCACCTCGGGCATCATCAGCGCCAAGGGCCGGGCGGATGTCGGCATTGCGGAGTATGAGGATTTCATCCAGACCGACACCCCGATCAATCCGGTTAACTCCGGCGGCGCCCTCTCCAATCTCGGGGTACAGCTC
>CAYOYJ010000103.1:0-8971 GCA_964408155.1 uncultured Syntrophales bacterium | reverse complement strand
AAGAGCGCTTCTTCTTCGGGCGGGGCGATCCGCATCATGAGGAATTCTTCCCGCTCTCCCCGGCGCATGGCCAGCACCCGGTGGGACGGTGCGGCGGAAACCGGTTCCGACCAGTCGTAGTAATCCTTGTATTTTATCCCTTCGGGTTCCTTCTCCGGAATGACCCGGGACCGGATGATTCCTTTCGCGGAGAACAGGTCGCGCATTTGTGTGCGCGCTTCCTGGTCTTCGTTGATCCACTCGGCGATGATGTCCCGCGCCCCCGCCAGGGCCTCTTCGACCGAGGCGATCCCTTTCTCCGGATCGATAAAAGGTTCCGCTTCGGTTGCCAGGTCCATCGTTTCCTGGGCGAAGATTTTGAGGGCCAGGGGTTCGAGTCCCTTTTCTTTTGCGACGGTCGCCCGGGTCCGGCGTTTTGGCCGGAAGGGCAGGTAGATATCTTCCAGCTCCGAGAGAGTTTCCGCGGCGGCGATCCTTTGCTGCAAGTCATCCGTCAGGAGGTTTCGCTCGGTGAGCGACTTCAGGACGGCCTCCCGGCGATTATCCAACTCCTCCAATTGCTCAAGCCGATCCCGGATGACCGTGATGACCACCTCATCAAGGGCGCCCGTTATTTCTTTTCGGTAGCGGGCGATGAAAGGTACCATTGCGCCCTCATCAAGCAATGCCGACGTCGCCGCGACTTGGCCCGCCGAAATGCCCAATTCCCTTCCGATCTTCTCATGTCTTGCTGGATTCATGCTGTTCCTTTCGGGATTATGGTTAAAAGAAAGCGCTACTTAGCACGGTCTTGCTCTGATATGCAATGGAGAGGATGAGGATGGCGTTTGGCGAACCGGATAAATAATTTCTGTTGCATATGGACTTGCTTTTTCCCCGGCATCGTGATTAAAGGGCATCAACTTTGCCTAAGAGAATGAGCAGAGGAGTCATTATTAGGTTGTTTCGCTAAGGTAAGTTTAACAGTATGTTGCAATTCGGTTTTCCGCGTCAGTACATCAAGCCCGTACAAAAACTGCTCATCTGGCTGGAAGGTCTCAGTCCGGAGTCAAGGCGGGCAGAGCCGCTTCAGGATTATGCCCTGAACCCGTCGGAAACAAAAGGCTTAAATCTGAGCGTCATGAGCTTCAATATCCGGCGTGGTACACGTGAAGATGGTCGGAATCACTGGATTTTTCGCCGTCCATTGGTGCGGGAAATTCTGGAGCGCTATCGTCCTGAGGTGTTGGGGCTTCAGGAAGCACTCGATTTTCAAATTTCCGCCATTCGTACGATGCTCCCCGGTTACGAGAAGGTCGGTGTTGGAAATCTCGGCGACAACAGGGGGTTGCATACGGCCATCTTTTATGATGCGAGGCGGTTTGACGTCTCCGAGGCGGGAACCCTCTGGTTTTCGGAAACGCCCCATATCCCGCGCTCAAGGAGCTGGGGCAACATCATCCCGCGAACCTGCACCTGGGTCAGGTTGATTGACCGCAATACCCATCAGACATTTTATTGCTTTAATGTCCACTTGGATCACCTTTCCCGCCGTTCCCGAAAAAGAAGCGTCATGTTGTTATCCCGGCTGATTCAAAACCGGCGTTTCCCCGATCCATTTATTTTAACAGGGGATTTTAATGCCGGCGAAAAAAATGTTTCAATTGATTTTCTGAAGGGCAAGCGACACTTGAGGGGCCAAAACGGCGGATATGTTGCGAATCCTGAACCGCTGATCGATACCTTTCGGGATCGTCACCCCGATCAACCCCGAGCGGCGACCTATCATGGTTTCCGGCGCTATTTTTTCCGGTTCCGCTTCGATTACATTTTCGTTCCCCCGTCCGTTCAGGTCAGGGAGGCCCGTATTATCCAACTGCAGAGAGAAAACTGCTTTCCCTCCGATCATTTTCCTCTGTTGAGCCGCCTCGTCTTATCGGCGGGATAACCCTCGGCGCTGATTCAACTTTTCTGAAAAACCATCATCTTGCTCCAGATCTATCCTTAAAGATCCGGATCCTCTTCGGAAAACGTTTGCTGGCCATAGACCCGAATGTTGCCGCCGCCGTTTTTTTGAACCTCGCGAATCATTTCCTGTGCGACGGATATCATCTGTTCCGGCGCACACGGACCGATGCGATTGTAGTGTACTGCGGCGATACTTGCAGTCATTCTCTTTTTGGCGAACTTTTCCGTCCCGGGGAAATGATAACTTTCAATAAAGGACAGGAGGCGTTGCGCGACGATGTGCGTACCCTCCTCGGTCGTGCTGGAAAGCAGCATGGCGAATTCACCGACGCCGTAACGGACAAGAATATCAGAGCCACGGGTGGTCTGGCGCAGAAAATCGGCGACTTTCCGGATACAGGTATTCGCGTTGTGCACGCCGTTGGCTTGCGTGTATGCGATGAAATCGTCGATGTCAACCATCATAATCGAGAACATCGTGTAATATCGGTCGGCGCGGTAAATTTCCTGGGCCAGGCGAATCTGGAAGTAGGACCGGTCGAAGAGACCGCTTACCTTATCCAGAAGCCCCATCCGGACAGGATAGGTGGCTTCGAGATCCCGGATATGTGCGAGGAGATCTTCCTTTGAGAAGCAGCTTTTCTGCATGATACTTTCAGTGTTACCGACGAGCCGCAACCGTTCCTCGACGGTGATGTCTTTTGCCGTCAGGACAATGATCGGGATGTCCGCCGTCGCTGCATTGTTTTTCAGGGCCTGGGACAACTCGAAGCCGTCCATGTCCGGTATCAGGAGATCCAGGACAACCAGGTCGGGTCGATAATGAAGCGCTTTCGCGACGCCGTCCTTTCCGGTTGCTGCGCTGATGACGTCATATCCCTCCGCCTCCAGGATTTCCTTCAGCAATTCCCGGACGCCTTCATTATCGTCAATGCAGAGGATATTAACAGGGCGGCGCCCCTTGCTTTTTACAAAATTGAGTTCCTGGAGTTTTTCCAGGAGCGTTTCTTTTCTCACCGGTTTGATCAGATAATCCGCAGCACCCAGAGCGAACCCCAGGTCTGGATTGTCGATGATGGATAAAATAATAACGGGGATGTCCTGGGTGGTGTCGTCGGATTGCAACTCCTGCAGGATCTGCCAGCCGTTTTTCCCCGGGAGCATGATGTCCAGAATTACGGCAAAGGGCTCCGCTTCCCGCACCCGTTTTACGGCTTCTGCACCGTTAAAAACGTGGGCAACACGATAGCCGCCCTCGGTCAGGTAATGGGTCATCAGTTCGGCGGTGGCGGCGTCGTCTTCGACCAGGAGCACCAGGGCGCCTCGTCTTTCGGTTTCCGGGAGCAGATCTTCTTCCTCCTCCAGCTCTTCGGAGAGTTCATCGGCCGACACCATCGTTTGCGGCAACGTTTCCGGAGTCTGAGGAATAACCACCGTAAAGATGCTGCCTTGACCTTCCTGACTTGCAACGGCAATCCGTCCGCCGTGGTGTTCCACGAGTCTTTTCGTCAATGCCAGGCCAAGCCCCGTTCCTTCGCTTGGTTGGACATGGCTGCCGGCCACCTGCTCAAACTCGCTGAATATGCGATCCTGATCTTCCGGTCGGATGCCGATCCCTGTGTCTCGAACACGTAATACCAGATACGTTTCGGCGGCTTCGATGCCGGAGGATATGAAGGCGCTGAAATCCGGGGAGGATAGATCCGTGTGGATTTCCGCGTCCAAGGTGATCTGTCCCTCCGGAGCGGTGAATTTCATCGCATTAGACAGAAGGTTGTAAAGGATCTGGGTGAATTTCATCCGGTCCACGCGGACGAAATGAATGGCATCGTCCAGACGGACTTCAAAGCGTTGGGTCTTCTTGTCAACCAGAGGACGAATAACCGAGTCCACCTCGGAGATAATTTTACGCAGGGGGATGCTCTCGTATTGCAGGCTAAATTTACCGGATTCGATCTTGGCCAGATCCAGGAGATTATTGATCAGTTGGAGCAGATGGTTGCCCGAGTTATGGATATTGACGGCATAATGCTTCTGCTTGTCTGTCAGGGGGGTGGTATGGTCGTCCCGGAGGAGTTCGGAAAATCCGAGGATGGAATTCAGCGGAGTGCGGAGCTCGTGGCTCATGGTGGCGATGAATTCACTCTTCACCTTGTTCAACCGCGTCAGTTCCTGATTGGTTTCACGAAGGTCCCTTATCTGATCCATAACCAGACGGTCCGGTTCCGCAGTGCGTTTCCCAAGTTCCTGGTGCATCATGCGCAGGAAAAACCGGACACCCTGTGACGCGATAATTTCCGCTGCAGGTGGTTTGTGTTCCTTGATCCGGGAGGCAATCACGTCGCTGCCGGTCAAATCGATAACCACATCCGGTGCGGTTTGCATGGCTGCGGCGATATCCGTGAACAGGGGTACGTTTTTCCGGCAGAGCGACTCGTTCTCCGGTGATTCAGCACTTTCGGCGACAATACCGGTCAATACGACGCCGGACTCGTCGGTAGCAGCATCACACAACGCCTCCGCCGTTTCGCCGGCGCCAATGATCAGCGCCTTGATTTTTTCGTTTTCCGTCAAGGGTCCTTCCTTTCTCCTGCAATAAACAATGAAGATCCTGCTTACTTTTGTATCGGTTGTTGCCTATAAATTCTTTAATGAGATATGAACGAGGATGATTATGCCATATTTGTAAGTTAAGAGGAAATAAATAAAAAGCGTATCATTGAGGGATATTGTCTTAATTGAGATGAACAAGAAGGTGTTCACCGGTGATGCGTGTTGATGAAAACCCTTTCCTGCTGAAGCCGTGAATGGCCGCAAGGACGCTGCGCCCTATGATTTGAGGCACAAAGCCCCCTCCGTTTATGGGAGAAACAGATGTTGGCGGTAGAAGGCCAACTCGGCAATGGATGCCTGGATGTCGTAATAGGCGTCATGCCGGGTTTCGGATTTAAGGAAACAGGCCTCCGGAAAGTAGCGCTTGATATTGACGGGATCTTCCTTATCCAATTCGCGGTCCGGGTAGCGATTCTGCCATTCGATCTTCAGTGTGGTGACATCCAGATGGCGATAATGCAGCCGATTGGTGAAACGGGGCAGAAATTTCTGCGCCAGACGCCGGTCGGCGTGGATACTGTTTCCGGCCAGGATGGGCCTTCGGTTTTCCCGCTCGGCCGGTGGCCCCGCGACGCTGTCGATATAATCGGCCAAAAGATGATCCGCTTCTTCCAGCTCGACGGAAAGAGGAGACCGGCAGGTCGCAACCAGATCCGGAAGATTTTCCTCCACCCATGGACTGACGGTTGCCTCCGGCGGCAAATGAACCGTCAATTGAATGTCCTTTTCAGCGGGCAGGACACGCCTGAGTGACCGATCGGTTATCAGCGCCGCGACTTGGAGCAGAAGAGCGTCTTCCAATTCCAGCCCGGAGTATTCCGTATCAAACCAGACCAGATATTGATCCCCGCGCCGTTCATCCCGGGATGTTTGCGCCATGCCCTGTGCGCCTCCGCTTTTATAAATAATGGATCTACGTGCCGATGATATCGCCGATTTTTTTTGCCAATTCCTTTATTTTAAAGGGCTTCTGGATGAACCCGTTACATCCTCTGGCCAGAATTTCTCTCGCTTCCCCTTCAATGCTGTAACCGGAAATCAGAATAACCTTAACCTGAGGGTTGATCGTTTTTATCCGATCATATATTTTACCACCGTTCATGCCGGGCATGATCATATCCAGCAAAACGAGCTTAATCCGGTCTTTCCGGTTTTCGTAGCAGGAAAGGGCCTCTTCCGCCGTACGGCTAGTCAGGACCTGGTAACCCAGATTTTCCAGCATGGACTTCCCGATTTCAAGAATTCCTTCTTCATCATCTACCCGCAGAATGGTTCCCTCACCCCGGAGAATGGTTTCCGAAGCACTGGCTGTCATTTCGGGAATCGCCGCTTCAGAGGCGGGAATGTAAATATAAAAGGTAGTTCCGCCGGAAACGGCGGATTCGACTTCAATAAAGCCATGATGCCCTTTGATGATTCCATAAACCGACGCCAAGCCCAGGCCGGTTCCTCTCCCCATTTCCTTCGTGGTGAAGAAGGGTTCGAAGATTCGTTCCTTGGTCTTCTCGTCCATGCCGATTCCCGTGTCTCTTATCGACATCAGTACGTAGCGGCCGGGCTTGGGTTTGTAGAATCCGGATTTAATAATGCTGTGATCAACGGTCGTCGATTTGACGGTGATATTTCCCCCCCCCGGCATGGCGTCCGCAGCATTGAGAAACAGATTCATCAGGACCTGTTCGATCTGACTGGAGTCGGCCTCGATCGGCGCCAGATCCGGCGCAAGGGCCAGATAAAAGCGAATTTCCTTTTTCATCCGGCCGAATGTCTGTGCCGTATCCTCGATGGTGCGGTTGAGATCGATGGGCTTGACCTCGTATTTTCCTTTTCTGGCATATCCCAGAAGTTGGGAGGTGAGTTTTGAGCCGTTTTCTATATGCTTTTCGATTTTTTTCAGCCGTTCATGATGGGGATGAGTTGCATCACAGTGCATCAGCAGCATGGAAATATTTCCCTGAATGCCCATCAACAAATTGTTAAAATCGTGGGCAATGCCGCCGGCCAGCGTGCCGATCGCTTCCATTTTCTGGGCCTGCCGCAACTGGCTTTCCAGAGCCCTTTTTTCTTCTTCATCCCGTCGTCTCTGGGTAACATCCCGGATGATGCCGTATATCTCCGACGGCGGATCCCCTGAGCCTTGAACGAATCCGTTGGTCATGGTCACGGCTTTCAGTTCCATCTCCGGATGCGACCCTGTACAGGATGAACCGTTGTGACCGCAGGACTCGCATTTCAAACGAAGTTCGAGAAGATCCTTGGTAACTTTTCCGGAACGAACTTCCCGGAAGTATTTTGTTACCTTATCGAGATCCTGGTGATGAACAATGGAAGTAAAGTTTCTGCCCAGCAGGTCCTGACTGCTCATGGTGGTGCAGTTTTTGATTTTGTCCGTGATAAAAACGAATTTATTCTGGCTGCCCAGCGTGAAAATGATGTCCGGAGAATTATGCACGAGGTATTGATAGCGGGCTTCCGTCGATTGGAGTTGATGATGGATCAGGTTCTTCTCTCGCGACAATCTTCGATGGCCGAGGGCGTTTTCCACCTTTTTGATCAGTTCATCGTACTCGAAGGGTTTGCACAGGTAATCGTACGCACCGCCGCGCAAAGCCCGGATGGCCGAATCAATAGAAGCCTGGCCTGTCATGATGATGACGGTAACCTCGGGATGGTGATTCCTGATATGCGAGAGGGCCTCGAAACCATTCATGACGGGCATCATGACGTCCATTAAAACCAAATCGCATTCTCGTGTTCCTAAAAAGTTGAGGGCGTCGTGACCGTTTTGGAAAGTTTCGATATCATAGCCTTTATCCCCCAGAAGGATTTTAAGGCTTTCCGTCATGCGTATCTCATCATCCGTTATGACGATTCTCGGTCGGTAAGACATGCCTCTATTCCTGTTTTGATCTGGTTATTTCAATTTAATAAACGTTTTATCATACATGTGTGAATGGTGAGTTTCAAAACGCATAAACTTTCCATAATCTGCAAAACTCTGTTCAGGCGGCGTGCACGGGGAGCATGATGGTAAAGCTCGCCCCTTTGTTCGAGGCGCTGTTTGCCGTTATGGTCCCTCCGAGTTCCTTAATCATGTTGTATACCACGGAGAGGCCGAGGCCCGAATGTCCGTTCCCTTTGGTGGTTGAATAGGGTTCAAAAAGCCGTGCTTTCACCTCCTGCGGTATCCCCGGGCCGTCGTCACGAATCACTATTTTGATGTGACCGCGGTCGGACAAATCGGTCCTCTTGGCTTTCATGTCGGCGGCAACCGGCTCATAAGTGGTCTCAATAAAAATGTTGCCTCGCCCGGTCAGAGCTTCCACGGCATTTTTGATCAAATTGATAAAGATTTGTTTGAGTGCATCCCGGTCCGAACGAATTTGGGGAACCGATGAAGCGAGGTCTGCATGAAACTGGATATTGAATGTTGCCGGCAGGGATTGGCTGATGAGTTGAATGACATGGTTCAACAGGGCGTTGAGATCGAGGACTATTCTGTGCAGAGCCCTTGATTTGGAGAAATCGGACAATTCCTTTAAAATGCGGGTGACGCGGTCGATTTCCTCCTCGATGACATGAATTTCGTTCTGTGCCGGGTTATCCTCGTCAAGATGTGATGACAGAATTTTGAGGTAGTTTTTCATGATGCTGAGCGGATTGTTTGCTTCGTGAATCACTTTACGGGCCAGTTCCGTCGTCGCCGCCAGGCGCTCCGTGGCGATTTTTTTAGACTGAAGCTGTTTTATGTGTTCAATATAGAGTGCTGCCGCTGCCTGACCGGCGTAAAGCCGAAGCAGTTTTTCTTCCGCCGGGGGGATTTCTCTTTGCTGATCCGCCAAGCCCAGAACAATCACGCCGACGGTTTCTCCCGCACGTACAAGAGGTAAGCATAGAAATCTTTTGCAGTCGAACAGGTGGAGGATCTGTTCATCCAGAATCGATAACGCGGTTGGACTGTTGCCGTTGGGGGAAATGAGCGGCACATTTTTCCGGATGGACTGGGTGATGAGGCTCTCTCGATTGTGTAAAGAGAGGATTAGTCCGGCAGGGGTGTCGGTCTGGCCCTGATCGTTGATCGTTTTTGCCTTGAGGAGTCCGTCTTCAGGGTCGACGAGGAAAAAAATGACATGGTGGACATCAAACAGGATATTGAGGCCATCTTGGAGAACTTTCAAAATCGCATTTTCATCAGGGCAGGAAACCAGATTCTGCAGGACTCCCACCAGAAGGGACAAATTCTTGACTTCGCTGACAAATTCCGTTGTTTGGATCGCGACTGATTCGGTACGGGGGGGGCTAGTCCCCTCCCGGTCGCCGATGGCAAAGCCCAGAAAATCAGCCAGTTCCAGCACCTCTTCTTCTGCCTGCATGACCATTTCAACCGTATCGGGAAACGGGCATGAGAAAA
>CAYOYJ010000102.1:0-9069 GCA_964408155.1 uncultured Syntrophales bacterium | reverse complement strand
TCGAGAGAGACAAGAAACGACTGATGCGTGTCTTCTACGACCTTGCGCTTCACAAATTTAAAGAAAAATGGATTGCTGCTCAGCCTGTAGTCACTCAAGGAACCATCAAAGTCGGGAAGTCGCATTCGGGCTATTTCATCAAGCAACTGCTGGTCAGGACGAAATATCCAATCACGATTGTCACCGTCGTGCTTGTCTTCTTCAAGCATCTTGTACTGAAGCATAACGATGTTGCCCCGGGTTTCGTTGATGTAGATGAGGTCAACACCCAGCATCTGCTCCAAAGGCAGTTTGTTGGCGGTGTAAATCACCAACCGTTCGTCGCGCTTCTGAAAAACAGCCCGCCCTGTTACGTCAGCGGAGATCGCTTCGAAGCCGGGCAGTAATGATGCATCTGAATGCACCACGTTATCCTCATAGAGTTGAGTTCCGATACGACTGAGGCCGGTTGATGCGCCCCTTTTCAGGACAACTTGATCCGGTATGGCATTCCCCCGAATTCCAAAAGCGGCCATTGCCGAATGAATTGCATCTTCCTGCGCCCAGGAGGTATTCGTTACACGCCTCAACCCTGGCAAAAGGGTAAGGGCCGTGTCCAAGGCCGATTGATTCTCAGGATTTGCCGCCAGAATTTCGACCAAGTTAGCACTGAGTTTGGGTGTGAGGTTTGTAATGCCACCTTCAGCAGGCAGGCGTTCACCCAGCAAGTGCTTCATCCGCGAGTCCGTTATCAGCGTCTCCAAGCCCTGCAGTGAATCAGGTTGCAGGGCACGCAGCTTCTTGATGGTCAGGCGAGAATCGAATGTGCTAACGGCTGTTTTGCGGGTAGCGGTGGCCAGATAGCACGTGGTTGCATCGTCTTCTTGTATCTCCAGCAAACAAAGCGTTGGCAACTTGATGGCATGGAGGACGGAGTGGGGCTTTACTATCGTGAGGTGTTCGAATCCCTGCTGCGAATTGCGCAGAGACTCTGAAAACGCTGCATCGAAGCGTATCACGATCAAGGGTTTCTTCTGAACCCAGTTTGTGATCTTAGTGGCTTCACTCATGCCGCCACCTCGCCGTTCATCAGTTTGGGCAGGAGGAGGTCGCGGGCTTTGGTGAGCCGTTTGTTTTGATCATCTAAGCGATCCATCATAAGATGATTGTCCCTCACAATCTGACCAAATTGCTTGCATAACCTAAACGGAGGCAATAGTGTTACTTTCGCCATGAATTCTGGCCAATGCCCCTTATAGGCGTTTAGCTTGACGAGCCCATCAGTCGCATAATGCAACCAGTAAATATTACATGCCAGTTTTGGTGTAGGAATAAAAGGCAATACATTCTGTATGGCAGAAAAGGGATAGTGAACAATACGCTGGTAACATGTGTGGTTTGCAAAAACAATAACCGGCGCATCTTGTGTAGCCATCACCGAAGGGTCATCATTATGAAAACCAATCAATCCACTTTTACCTTGATCAAGAATAGGTACTAACCCATCAACAAATGCGCTCTTTTGTTCATACAACTTCCCCGCAGGGATACGTTTAATAAGTTCCGAAACTTTCTTCTTCTCCCACCCTTCCGGTAGGCCGTTGATGATTTTGGTGTGTTCGTGACCGGGAAATCGGAAACGGACGAACCATTCCTTGTAGAGCAGCCGCGCCGACTGTTCCAGCAACTGAATCCGCCGCCGGTTGTTCTCGATCAGGTCGTCGTAGGCGCAGAGGACTGAAACGATGTAGTCCTGAGTAGATTGAGGCGGGATTGGCACTTCAACGAGAGCAAGCTTTTCGCGAGGTAGATGTTTAATTGTAGCTCCGGTGAAAAGTGGCGACAAGTAACCAGTTCGACCTTTATGGAGGAAGAAATAGTAGAGAAACTCTGGTTTTAAACAATTGTGGGGACGAATCCGGTGAAGTGCTTTCTGGATCATCATGCAAGAACGTTGGTCCTTCCAAATTGCACATCGACCAGGTTCACCGCCTTCGCACATTACAATATCTCCATATTTCAAACCATAACGATCTAACTCGTGTTGCTCAAAACGCATTTCTCGGAGATCGGCCAAATCAAATTCACCCCAGCGGACGTTTATATTTGCAAGATAAGACAAGTGCTCACCACGGTTCTTTTTCTGGTCGAGCATTTTTCCAAGGCAGAAGTCTGCTATGGTTTCGAGTTTCTTGATTTCCCAACTCATGCCCGTAGGTCCTCGAAGTTCTTCTTGATCGTCACCATTGTTTTTTCTATCGAAGGTTTTTTCGTGTTGGATGTACAACACGTCTGATTTCTCTCATATTTTTGAAATATATCTGCATTTTTTGTCTTTTCGTAAAATTTATTTTAATCACAAAAATATTGCCCCCGGTATCGGTTCCGTAGGGGCACGGCGCGCCGTGCCCCTACAACACATCGTATCCCCATAACACGCCGCCCCCCTACCAATCCGTCACCGCCTCATCGTTTCTTTGACCCGCCGCCGCATGTCCCGCATGCGGATTTTCCCGATCCGTCTCCCATCGCGCCGGGTTATCGATGATGTATTGCCGTATGCGGTTTGAATCATCGTCATTACGGATGATATGTTCGTAATAATTGCGCTGCCATAATTGTGCCCCCGGCGTACCGCGCATTTCGTTAATGCGACGGGATGAGGTTTCGTACGGGCGGGTTTCAAACCCGCCCCTACAACGTCGCGATTCAATACAATGATCCCGTGAATATGATTCGGCATCACCACGAATTGATCTGATTGCACGTGAAAATAATGATCCGGCAAATGGCTCCAGACGTCCGACACGATTTGTCCATACGAATTTATAAACATGTTTCCATCTTCAATTTCACCAAACAAACTTTCCCGATTCCGTGTGCAGACGGTGACGAAATAGGCCCCGTTCTGCGCATAGTCATAGCCGGACAGACGAAGGGAACGGCGGCAATGCTTGTCCGGGTGATCAGTCATACCCCGTCCTCCAGTATCCTAGCGATTTGCTCGGGGCTGGGGAGCTGGCCTTGGAGCGCCTTGGGCAGGCGCTTGACAATCTCGTAGGTGGCCACGCCGATGGGCTTGCCGGCGGACAGAAGGGCGTATTCGACGATGGTGCGTTTCTTTTCCTTGCAGAGGATGATGCCGATGGCCGGATTTTCACCCTCCTCGCGCACCTGCCGGTCCAGAGCGGTGAGATAGAACTGCATCTTGCCGACGAACTCGGGCGCGAACTCGCCGATCTTGAGTTCAATGGCGACCAGGCACTTGAGTCGGCGATGGAAGAGCAGCAGGTCAATGAAATACTCCCGGCCCTCGACCTCCAGCCGGAACTGGCTGCCCACAAAGGCGAACATGCCGCCCATGGCGCGGAGAAACTCCTCGATGCGGCCGATCAAGGCCCGCTCCAACTCACGTTCCGAGTGCTTTTCACCCAACTCCAGAAAATCGAAGGTGTATTCGTCCCGAACAGCGAGCTTGGCCTGGGCGCGTAATTCCGGGGTCAGGATTTTGTCGAAATTGGTCTGGCCCGACAGGCTTTTCTCGTAACTCTGGTTGTTAATCTGATGGGCAAGCACGTTCTTGGACCAGCCGAACTTGCGGGCCATGCGCAGGTAGAATTCCCGTTCAAGGGGATCGGCGCAGCGCTCCATGATAACGATGTTGTGGCTCCAGGCGATTTCTCGCACCAGCGGTGCGAGTTTTTCAGCGTCCCGGTAGGTTTCGAAAAAACCTTTCATTCGCCAGAGGTTGGAGGCGGAAAAACCGCCCACGCCGGGGAACTCGTTTCGCAAATCTCCAGCCAGTTGTTGGACAATTGCCTGACCCCATGTTTCGCCCGCCTGGCGTTCGACGATGATCCGCCCGATATCCCAGTACAGGCCAACCAGTTGCTTGTTGACCGACTTCAGAGCCGCATACTGGGCCGTGCGCACCCGTTCCTTTACTTCGGAAAGTAATGACTCGTAATCACCATGTAACGCCATTTTGCTCATCATCCCCTCCCGGTCTTTCTCCTACCACCGGTACGAGTTATTCATATCCTCAGCCCGTACCAATCCGTCACCACATCATTGTTTCTTTGACCCACCGCCGCATGTCCCGCACTTGGATTTTCCCGATCTGTCTCCCAGCGTGCCGGGTTATCGATGATGTATTGCCGTATGCTGTTTAAATCAGCGCCATTACGAATGACATGTTCGTAATAATTGCGCTGCCAGAATTGTGTGGCCGGCGTGCCGCGCATTTCGTTAATTCGACGAGATGAGAATGTTTTAAATCCGCGAATGATTTCCGGCAAGGCATGAATTTTTATCGATCCATCCGTAGGGGCGGGTTTCGTACGGGCGGGTTTCAAACCCGCCCCTACAACGTCGCGATTCGATACAATGATTCCATGAATATGATTCGGCATCACCACGAATTGATCTGATTGCACGTGAAAATAATGATCCGGCAAATGGCTCCAGACGTCCGACACGATTTGTCCGTACGAATTTAAAAACATGTTTCCATCTTCGATTTCACCAAACAAACTTTCCCGATTCCGTGTGCAGACGGTGACGAAATAGGCTCCGTTCTGTGAATAGTCATAGCCGGACAGACGAAGGGAACGGCGGTTGTTTTTTTCAAAGTTTTCGCTCATATCCCCAGTTCTTCGAAATTCTTCTTGATCGTCGACGCCAGTTGCACCGCCTCGGCGTTGAGGTCTTCGAGTTCGATGTGGATATTCCGCAGTTCCTCCTCAAAGTCGAAATCCTCATCCTCCTCTTCCGGGGCGACGCCCACATAGCGGCCGGGCGTCAGGCTCCAGTCGTTGGCGGCGATCAGGGCGCGGTCCGCCAGTTTCACCAGGCCCTCCACATCTTGCAGCCGGGCCTCCGGAAAACGCTCCGTGAGCCAGTGGGCCTGGCGGTGGAAGTAGCGCACCTGTTTTAATTGTTCTACCGCTGTCTGGCGCGCTTCGTCGGCGGCCTTCCGGGCGCGGGTGATGCCCCGGGTGGACCAGGCATCGCTGCTCCGGGCGTCGCATTCGCTTTCACAGATTTCGATCAACCGGCAGGCGAGCTTGTAGAGTAAATCCGCCTGCTTGACCAGGTCGCGGCTGTTCTCGGCAATCGGCGCCAGGCGTTCGACGGCTTTTTTCAGCGCACCGTTCGTTGTGTTCTGCGTTTTCCATATTGCTTCCTGCTCACAAATGGCCGCTTTGAATGCTTCCGCATCCGACTTGAAAGCAGTCCGTTCGCTGTTGAGTTCCTTTAAGGTTTCGGTGTGAGCGGCAGCGGCGGGCAGCGTATCCAGAAACGGTTGGATCGCGACGCACAAATTATCGAGAGACGAAACGAAACCCGGCAGCGGTTCCACCGGATGGCCATCCTCATCTAATGTTTTGTAACAACCGGCACCTTCCTGAAGCATCCGGCGGCAATATCCGGCCACTAGATCGAGGTATTTCTGCGTTTCCCCTCGGTAAAGCCAGATGATGGCCAGGATATTCTGTTCCTGCTCCGGGCTGAAATCGTTGATTTTCCGGGTAACCTTGCGGAAGATGTTCCGCGCGTCGATCATCAGCACGCTGTCACGGTGCGCTTCCGGCTTGGCGCGGTTGAAAAACCACAGTTCACAGGGTACGGTGCGGGTGTAGAAGAAGTTCGACCGGATGGCGATCATCGCTTCCACGTCGCCGCTTTCCACCAGCTTCCGGCGGACCTTGGCCTCATCCCGCCCGGCGCTGGACGCCAGGGAAGACATGACAAAACCCGCCCGTCCGGTTTCGCTGAGATAGCTGTAAAAATAGCTGATCCAGATGTAGTTGCCGTTACTGACCTTTCCTTCCTTGTTCACGCCGGGCAGGCCGAACGGCAGGCGCGGATCGTTCTTGATCTTTCCGGCGTCGATCTCATCGACGTTGAACGGCGGATTGGCCACCACGTAGTCGGCCTTGCCGTTTAGCTCGTGGGGATCTTCGTAGTAGGTGATCGCTTTCTGAATATCGCCCTCCAGGCCGTGGACCGCCAGGTTCATTTTCGCCAGGCGGATGGTCGTGGCGTTTTTCTCCAAACCGCGGAAGGTGAGTTTTTCCGTGGGATTTTCATGATGCCTTTCCACAAAACGGGCACTCTGAACGAACATGCCGCCGGAGCCGCAGGCCGGGTCCAAAACGGTCCCCTTTTCGGGCTCCAGGCCATTGGCAATCAGCGACACGAGGGATACGGGCGTGAAGAATTCGCCGTCGTCGTGGGCCTTCTGGTCCGCGAACTGGGTCAGAAAGTATTCGTAGATGCGGCCGAACACATCGCCGGAAACGCGCTTGAGTTCGTCGGGATTCAACGTGCGCAGAAGCTGGCCAAGAACCGCGTTGTCCAGTTCCTGATATTCACTTTTGGGCAGGACGCCGCGCAGGTTCTCGTAGTCGTTTTCAATGGATTCCATCGCCTCGATGACGGCCTTGGCCCGGTCGTCGCTGTCGGTCAATGCAACCAGCGTGTCGAACTGCGCCTTCGGCTGGAGAAAAATCGCGCTTTTCTGGGAGAAATCTTCCTTGGTCAAGGCGCGGGTCTTGCCGTCCCGCCTGGGCAGATTGGCCTCGATGGCGCTTTTCACCATCAGATAGCGGCTGTAGGCATGGCGCAGGAAAATCAGCCCCATCACCGGCAGGAAGTACTCGTTGCTGGCATAGTTGGAATTTCCCCGCAGCGTATCCGCCGCAGTCCAAAGACGTTTTTCTATCGCTTCAATATGTTCCAGTTGTGGCAAATTTTAATGCTCCAAAGTGAAGTTTATTCGGGTTTATAAAACAAATTAAAGTTCGGGATTACAAGTATTGGGCTTGGTTATTAGCCGATCGATTTTTTATGGCTATTCATTGCCGTGATGACACTTGCATTCCAAGCCTTAAAACTATTGAGCTCAAAACCTCTCGAATTCGAGGGGTTTGAAATTTAGTTTTCATCTTGTTGGGAATGGCCCCCGTGAAAGCGGAGAAAGAGTAAAACTTACGGCAGTGTATGTCAACGGTTTTCAGGGGCTGAATTCGTCACCATGACTTTTTAATAGTGGTGAATTCGCCATCATTGACTCACCCGACACTTCCCTTGAAGAAGTGGGGCACGGAAAAAAAGAATAGCTTCTTCGCCTTAAGGCTCAAAATGACTTTCTGCATAGTAACTACGCCGTAATGACGAATGACTATTTTCCCCTGCCTTCTGGAAATCGAATGTCGGCTTCCCGACATTGCTTATCTATTTGATTATATTTGATGATCAACGGATGTGAGTTTCATTTGTGTGATTGGAAATCATTTGTCACTTGAAGGAATTGCGGCAAAACAAAACCATATATTTCAGCCTGCGCCGGGAATTGTAGGGACTTCCCGTATTCTGCTCATCTCTATAATATTTCTATATAAATTGGCGGAAGTACATGGGAATCGAACCCACCCGGGACGCTCTTCACGCCCCACACCGGATTTGAAGTCCGGGAGGCCCACCAGTGACCTGTGTACTTCCGCGCGATTGAACGGAAGGATGCGGAAAATTATGAATACCGCGGTTCAGGGATCGTGCAAAAGCCGTGATCAACGAGCTGAACTGCGACCTCATCGCCTGTTTTCACCTCCGTTATATCCACGGGCAACACGACCAGCCCATTCGCCTTGGCCATCGATTTCAAAATACCTGAACGCTGATCACCGGCCACCATGATCCGATAGCGGCCTTCATGCCGTTCAATGCGCACCCGAAGGAAGAATGTCAAGGCTTCGACTTTACTGGTGTCTTCTTCCAGAGGCACTTGGATAATCCGACGGTGCAGACTTCGATGGCCCATCATTTTTAACAGGGACGGACTCACAAATTGTTCAGACACCACAGACGAGCCGGGATTTCCTCGCAAGCCGAAAGCGATACCGTGACGTCTTCACAGATGACCCGGCCGAAGGCGTTCATGATATGAACTTTTTCCAATCCCAAGGGTTGAATGTCATCCAGAATAGGGTTAACGTTTCCGCCACACAAATCACAGATGCCCGTTATTACATGTGTTTTTAAATATATACATTTTTCAAACGAAAGTTATCTTAAATGCCGACTCTTGTCAACAGCTTTGCCTTGAGAAAAACCCTGCCGGTAAAAGGGGATCCACTAAATCGGGGTAAGATCAAAAATCATATTTCCCGTTGACACCTTCGCTCCGTTAAGATAGGGAAAACGGCAAGTTGGAGGAGCAAATTCCAAGCGCTATCCTCGCCGGGGGCATCATCAAGTTTGTATTGCGTTAAAGCGATTTCTACATTTCACATTCCGGATAGTTTACACAACAGCAGAAAGAGGAGGGGGCTTTATGCAGGAAAAAATCAGGGAAGTGGCGGCTCGTATCAGGGAACTAAGGGAAAATCTCGGCGTGTCCGGAGAGGATATGGCTGACCATCTGAAAGTTTCAACAGAGACGTACACGGAATATGAAAAAGGCAAAACGGATATCCCGGCCAGCATTCTGTTCGGGATCGCCCATCGGCTCAATGTCGACATGGCAGTGCTTCTGACCGGTGAAGAGCCCCACATGAAGTATTTCACCGTCACCCGCAAGGAGAAGGGCGTCGCCGTCGAGCGCCGGACCCAGTATAGATACCAGAGTCTGGCGGCCAACTTTATCCACAAGAAAGCGGAACCCTTCCTGGTCACGGTGGAGCCGAAGTCCCCCGGAAAAACCATGGAGATGAACACTCATCCGGGACAGGAATTCGACTACGTCATTCAGGGCGTCCTGAAAGTGTTCATCCACGGCAATGAACTGATTCTCCGGGAAGGGGACTCGATTTATTTCGATTCGGGATGCCCCCACGCCATGGAAGCCATGGAAAATACGCCGGCGAAATTCCTCGCCGTTATCTTTTAATACATAAGGAGGAGAAGCATGTCTCTGATTGACCGATATTTGAATAAAACGCAATTCGATTCATACGAGGACTTCAAGGCGACCTACAAGATCAATGTCCCTGCCGGGTTCAACTTCGGTTACGATGTTGTCGACATCTATGCCGGGGAGGACCCGAACAAACGAGCCCTGGTTTACTGCGACGACTATGACACATC
>CAYOYJ010000101.1:0-9216 GCA_964408155.1 uncultured Syntrophales bacterium | reverse complement strand
CAGCATCCGGTTATAGATGTCGGCGGCGTCGGCCAGCTCCCGGGCGGTAAAAGACATCTGCCGCATGGCGTCGATGACCGGGGGGGCGTTTAGGGTCGTGAAGTCAACATGCCGGACCGACTTTTTCAGAAAATCCTTCTTTTTCATAAATCTCCTTACGATAGTTTTCTTGCACTCGAAGGGCTTATTTATCCAATTCCGGCGAAATAGTCAATGATTATGAGCATAAACTCCCGCCCATGGGTCCATCGCCGATAATTCAGATGTCCTGATTGCCCCTTTTGTTTTGATCAATCCTGATAAATTTCCGCCCGGCGGGCGGCAAAGTCGTCCTTGCCAGTGGCCAGCAGCAGGGTCAGAGGCATGACGGCCCGTGCCTTTGCAATCATTTCCTTGGCAAGATTGCGGATATCCCACTGGGCGTGGCGGTCGGCCCGGAGGCGGGCGATGTGGTAAAGCTCCCGGGCATTGATCTTCATGAGAACCCGTTTGCGGTGAGCGTTGGTCAGGGCGTAGTCGGCGGCAACGGGAGCGGCGGTCAGCAGTTTCCGGTAGAAATCTTCCGTCCGGCCAATCATGTCTTCAAATGCGTTAACCATACCAACCTCCTGAATCGATTCCGGAATCGTGACCCCCAGGCTTGGATCGTAGTGCTGACTGAGCAGCGTCGCCATCCGGTGGCGCTTCAACTGGGCAAAGCAACTGGCACTGACGATGAGGTCATAGGTCAGATCGACGCACTCCATCTCCCGCGGAGCCGCGTCGTGACTCTGCATATGACGGAAGGCGATGCGGAAGATTTCCTCTTTTCGATCTGGCGACAGGGCAGCCGCTGTTTTAAGGCAGTCGCTGGCAGACCGGCGGGTGGCCGTATGGATAAACGCGGCCAGGATTCGGTCGTCCGCCTCCGGTGTCGTGTGGACCAGGGTTACCGCGGAGACTTTTGGCGATGTCTTCCCCATTTCCGGAAGCAAATCCAGGAAAGAGGCCAGCTTGTTCGTCAGGTCCGGCCCGGTCCGGGCATCGTAATCCGTCCTCTTCGTGTAGCGGATCAGCGACGGAGCGATGGGTTTGACGATATCATAGAGTTTCTCAGCGTACTCGTTCGCCTCTGCCAGAGGGTGCGCGGCCATCCGTCGCATCACCAGTTCCAGATTCCGGGCGTTGATCGTCATGCCGAGCTGGGTCTGGGTGGCCATGGAGAGGATGTAGCGGGCGTCCTCCTTCGCCCAGCCCTCGAGCATTGCCTGGTTTTTGGAGTCCGCCGCCGTGTCGGGATATTTTGTAAACACATGGGGCCGCAACTTATCATAGAGTTCGTGATAGAATACGTTCTGTTTCCGGACCAGTTGAACAAACCGCTCTGCCATGCCAATCATGCGGATTTCTTTGGGAACAACAAAATCGTCGGAGAGCAGGACATAGCGCTGCGATTTTTCCGTGTAGGAGCAGAGCCGGAACTTCTCGATTTCCTCGACCAGCAGACGCGATACGCCGATGACGTCGATGTTGAAGACGGCATGTTCCGCGATGGAACTGTGCCCCATTTCGAAGACGATATTGTTGTTGGACTGCCGGGCCTTTTCCACTTCCGTACGGGCAATGGCCCGCAGTTCATTCACCGGTTTGGGGCTCCGGCTGATCCGGGCGTAGGCGGCGGAAACCGTCTCCGGCGTCAGGGACCTCAACTCCGGATACGCCTCCCCCATGGTCCGGATCGTTTCGTAATCGAGATTGTACCCTGCAAGGATGATGTTCACGGCTTATCCTGTCAAGCGGTTAAAAACTGTTGATGACGTCGATCATCTGCCGCAGACGCCCGTGGTCGCGCTTGTTGAACTCGAAGGCGATGCGCGGGAATTCCAAGTCGGTGCCGTCTTCCACTTCTTCCGGAGTCGGGTCGATGCGCCTGACTTCTCCCTGACAGATGATATCTTCAAAATCCTCGTTCAACCCCCGTATGGCATGGTCTGAAGGCATGTGTTTCATGCGGATGACCAGCAGATCCTTCACATACCGCATGGATTGAAAATTGCGGTAAAAACGGGTGACGGTTTTTACCGCCTCATCCACGTTATCCAGGATTTCGAAGAGATCGAGATCATCCCGGGAAATGAATCGGTTGCGCAGCAGGTGTTCCCGAATGTGCTTGTCCCAGGTTTTCCAGTAGGTGCCGCCGGGACGGTCCAGAAGAATGAGCGGCATAAGACGGCTTTTTCCGGTCTGCATCAGGGTGAGCGCTTCATAGCCTTCGTCCAGGGTGCCGAAACCGCCGGGGAAAAGCACGACCGCATCGGAATGACGCAGGAAAGTCAATTTTCTGGTAAAAAAGTACTTGAAATTGATAAGTTTTTTATCTTTCTGAATGACCGGATTGGCGTTCTGCTCCCAGGGGAGGCGGATATTCACACCGAAACTCCGCCTGCTGCCTGCACCTTCATGGCCCGCCTGCATAATGCCGGGACCGGCGCCGGTGATCACCATCCATCCCTCATCGGCGATACGCCTGGAAAATTCGACAGCCTGATGGTATTCCGGCTTGCCGGGCTGGGTCCGGGCCGAGCCGAACAGGGTTACCTTGCGAACACCGGCATGGGGAGCGAACAGTTTGAAGGCGTAGCGCAATTCCCGCAGGGCCGTCTGGATAACGCGGACATCGCCCTTGGATTCCACATCAGTAAGGAGTTTGAGGGCGTTTTCAATGATATCGGCGACCAATGGAGCATTGTATCCACCACCTCGCTCCTCGATGAGTTCCTGAATCCGCTTTTTCAGATCCGGACCAGCCGGAATTCGGGTTCTTCCTGCCATGTTGTTTTTCTACCTGAGAGGTATGTATGAAACGTTGTTCATGTGAACGGCGGCGACTTTCATGACAGCGGTGCAGGGGGAATGAAGGAAAAATATTTGCCCATGGAGGTTGATTTCCCCAAGGCCAATTTCAGATACTCCAGCATCAGCTCTTCAACCATCTGCTCTTTCGGCGTCATCTTCAGGGAAACGGGTTCCGCCGCTTCCGATTTGCCGATTTTGCCGATCTGCGCCGCCGATGTCCGCTGTGTCTTCTGTAGCATAACGTATTTATTTGCTAAATCGTTTGCGGGAAGATTCGTAAGCCATTGGTACACTGAAATCATCTGACTGGGCGCAGGCAGACGGGGCGATTCCAGGATCACCCGCGTATTCCGCGCGAAACGGCTCATGCCTTCAATAATATGGGAGGGTTTTACAAAATTAAGCCCCGACCACCCAGCCCGGATCCACTGAAAGACGCCGGTTCTGACCATGACCGGCGAGGAAGCCGATTCCACATAGACGTTCACGGAAAAATAATCGTAAATATACGACTTTACCCATCCCAGGCCGGCTTTGGCGGATCCGGGTTTGCCGGAGTAGTAGTAATTCCAGTCGCTGTCGCTTCCGAGAATGATGCCTCTCTCGCCCACATTGGATTTGTCGGTCTGTTTCGAAACGGAGATCAGTACCTGGCGTCCCTTGTGATTGAAAAGAATAAGCGTTCGTTTCAGGTCGTATTCATAATAAACGCCTGTGGTGAGATCCGGCGTGTTGGAATCATGCTGGAAGCCGTGCAGAATGAAAGGGACGCCGTTTTCAGGAATGGTTTTCCAACCGCCGGGCAGATTCTGGGACTGTCCGCGGGGACCGCTCCACAAGGAGTAACGCAATGAAGAGGGCCTGGTGACGACCGAGGGGATAAAGGCGGTATAGGAATACTCCATAAAGCGGGAAAAAATGATTTTTGTGTCAAATTCGTAATAGGCGCCGGGACAATCCAGAGATTCCGGCAGAGCATATTCTTTACTCTGCTTGGAGGTGAGTACATAATCCGCGAGAACGGCGGCGGCTTGACCATCGAAACCTGTTTTCGGGTCCATGCAGAACCTGACCAGACGCATCGCCGCTTCGTTCACGGAGGTGCGATCGCCGCTGCCGGAGAGGGCGGACACGGGTTGGTAAAGCAGAACGGATAGCATCGAAAAAAGAAACAAAACCAAGACATAACGGTAATAATTTTTTATTTTCATGGCGAAAATTCAATAAGTATGCTCCTTGTCGTAATGCTTAAAGCATACGATGGCGTTGTGCGCTATGTCAACGAATATGTGATCGCCGACCGGAGCGCCCCTTTGTCGCCGAGATTTCCTGCCCCTGCTTTCCGTTGCACATAACCTTTCTGTGTTGAAGTATTGGATGCAGAGTGGATGGTCATCTGGTATAAGCGGGACCAGACCAAAGCGGAATCGGATCATGATCAGGAAAAGCAAAAAGGTAAGATTTATCGGAAGAAGGGTTCTTTTACTGGTGCTGTTTGCATGTCTCGTCGGGGGGAGAGGGGTTTCCGCTGCGGAGGCAAGCGAGTTCACGCTGACGGTCCTTCATATCAATGATACCCATTCTCATTTGGACCCGACAAGGGTGTCTTACACATGCGGTCACTATGATTATAAGGCGGATTTGGGCGGAATTTCCCGTCTGGGAACGGCGGTCGGCGAAATCCGTCGTCAAGAACCCCACATCCTGTTTCTACATGGAGGGGATATGGTCCAAGGAACGCTGTACTTCAGCAAATATCGGGGACAGGCGGATGTCGATCTGTTCAATGCCATGGGGCTCGATGCCGCAACGCTCGGGAATCATGACTTCGACCAGGGGACGGGCCTAACCGCAAGCTTGGTTGATACGGCAGAATTTCCCTTTATTTCCGCCAACATCGATGCGTCACGGGACCCTTCGCTGGCCGGGAAAATCAAGCCCTATTTCATCAAGTCCTTCGCCGGAGAGCGGGTTGCGGTGATTGGCGCCACAACCCCTTATACGGCTCATCTCTCCCGCCCCGGCGGCAGGGTTTCCTTCGGGGAGGTGGCGCCCAAGGTCGCGGCGGCGGTTCGGAAACTTCAGAGACAGGGTATCGATAAGATCATCCTTCTTAGCCATATCGGCTACGAAGAAGATTTGCGCTTGGCTCGAACCGTGCCGGGGATCGATGTGATCGTGGGGGGACACAGCCATACGCTTCTGGGTGGGCATCGGGATACATGCCGGAGCGATGGGTTGTGTCTGAATTCGGGGGGAGACTATCCGACGGTGGTAAGCGGCCCTGCCGGGCAAACCGTCTTGGTCGTTCAGGCTTGGGAATGGGGCAAATATCTGGGAAATCTGAAAATAGCCTTTGATGAAAGGGGCGAGGTCAAATCCTGGCAGGGAAATCCCGTGGTGGTGGCAGGGGATCTGTCTTCACCGGTGAAAAAATCAGGGAAACAGGCTGAGCCGTTATCGGCCATCGGCAACAACGGCAAAGCCTGCCTGCCCCCGGTGGTTAAACAATACGATAGAGCTCCCGAGATAGAGGAACGATTGGCGCTCTATGCCAAACCGTTGGACGCGTTTCAACATACCCGTATCGTCACTGCGGTCCGGGATTACAGAAGAGGGGATCGCGTCGGGCCGGGTCAACTGGTCGCGGCGTCGATGCTCTGGAAAACCCGGCATCTCAAAACCCAGGCGGCTCTGCAGAACGCAGGGGGCGTCCGCTGTGATATCCCCGCCGGGGATGTAACGATCCGCACGGTCTATGAAATGCTTCCCTTTGCGAATACCGTTTATGTACTCGATCTGACGGGCCGGCAACTCCGGCGGACGCTGGAGGAGATGATCCGCGGGCAGATCGCGACGGGACGACCGTCGAAACTCTATACAGCAGGTCTGAAATTCCACATTCATCGTCAGGCTCCTTTCGGAAAGCGTGTAACGAACCTGAGGATTAAAAAATCGAAAGGCTATGAAAGGGTCGAACCGGCAGATCTTTACCGTATTGCGGTCCAGAATTATCTGGCCGGCGGCGGCGACGGCTGCCGAACTTTAAGATGGGCAGGGCATTATCGTTATGATACCGGTTTTGTCGATGCCGAGGTATTTGTAGAATATCTGAAGCAGATGCCGGGCGGTGTCTTGGATATCGCGGCGATTCCTTAAGTTCTTTTTGATGAACTGATGAAAATAATGTGACCTCGTACCAGATTTTACTGGTAAAAAAAGCACCGATCCTTTAGATAACAGGTCACAAAAAAATGAAATCATATTGGGAGTAGACGATTCATTAAACCATGAAAAAGGCATTTATTACCGGGATTACCGGTCAGGATGGTTCTTATCTGGCGGAGTTGCTTTTATGCAAGGGCTATGAGGTCCACGGTCTCATCCGACGGGCCAGCACCTTCAACACGGATCGGATCGACCATTTGTACAAGGACTTTCATGATCCGGAGGCCCGGGTGTATCTCCATTACGGTGACCTGTCCGTTTCCGGTCAGTTAATGGAACTCCTGAGCGATATCGCTCCCGACGAAATTTACCATCTGGGGGCCCAGAGTCATGTCCGGGTCAGTTTTGATATGCCGGAATATACGGGTGATATTACAGGGTTGGGAACCTTGCGGATTCTGGAGGCGATCCGCCGGACCGGTATCAAAACGAGATTTTATCAGGCATCTTCCAGTGAAATGTTCGGCGCAGCGCCCCCTCCTCAGGGGGAATATACCCCTTTCCAGCCACAGAGTCCCTATGCGGCAGCTAAGGTTTATGCCTATTATATTGTGCGCAATTATCGCGACGCCTATGGCATATTTGCCGCCAACGGTATTCTTTTCAACCATGAATCGCCCCGCCGGGGAGAAACATTCGTGACACGTAAAATTACCCGGGCGGCGACCCGAATCAAGCTTGGTCTTCAGGATAAACTTTACCTGGGTAACCTCAACGCAAGCCGCGACTGGGGTTTCGCCGGGGACTACGTCGAAGCCATGTGGCTCATGCTGCAGCAGGATAAGCCGGATGATTTTGTAATCGCGACGGGTGAAACCTATTCCGTAAGGGAATTTGCCTCCCGCGTTTTCAGCAAGCTCGACCTGGATTACGAGCAATATGTTGCCATCGATCCCCGCTACTTCCGTCCGACGGAAGTAGATGCCCTGCTGGGTGATCCGGCGAAGGCCCGAAAAACGCTGTGCTGGTCGCCGAAGGTGAGTTTCGATCAACTCGTCGATATGATGATCGCCGCGGATCTGGAACTGGCGGAGAAGGAAAAAACCCTGGTCGATGCAGGATTTCACTGTGCCGGGAATTCCCGTTTAAGCTGATTATCAGTGATAAACAGCCATTGTGAGCAGGAACACCGGATATGACATCCATCAACGGTGTCGCGTTGGACGGATAAAAAAGCGTCCCTTCCGGCATAAACGGAAAGGGCGCTTTTTTCGTATTTCACCAACACCAACAAATACGAATGGCTTATAGGCTGACCAATTTCTCCGTATTTTTCTTGTACTCGGCGATGACCCGTTTGGTATAGCGTGTATGAGGCGTCCGGTCCGCCGACAGGAGCCGTTTGGCCTTGTGGTGACCGACGCTGTAGGCAAAAAGCGCCTTGGGAATCTCGTCGAATATCTCGATCACCTTTGAGAGGTAGTGGGTACCCAGGCGGATGTTTTTACGGATATCGTAGAGATCCTTTAAGCCGTGATACGAAATCCCCGCTTCCTTGGCCAGTCCACGGGCGAGAGAGGGGTTGATCTGCATGATTCCCCGGGAACCGTCCGCTGACACGGCATGCTGGCGGTAATCGCTTTCTACTTTAATGACTGCCAACACGAGGCGGTAATCCACATTATACCGCAGGGATTCTTCGTATACGGTCTGGGCGACGAGATTAAGTTTGTCCTCGGACATCCGGACTCCCCTGGATTCGATATGCTGGGAAATCTGCTCGATGGTCGCCGCGCCGGTACCCTCCGCACCCCAGCAGAGGCTCGACGGCGAAAGCGTGGTTGCATGAAATGATCCTAAGGCCAGAACAATCCAAAAAATTCCGGCAAAGACCCTGGAGCGTTTCATAGATTTAAATCCTCCTTTCTGTGCGGATTTTGAAAGGCCGGTGAAGCATGTTAAGACAGCCATCAAAATCCTTCGTCCGTCTGAGCCGGGCTTGCTTGTTTTTTAGTGGGAAAAAGAGGATCAGACGGATTCATCCCATTACAGGATGAGATTTAAATGATGTGAGACCGCTTTGTGGGTTGGCCGCTACATATCCAAAAAAAACGGGTGGTGCAAGAAAAAAATGCACTCAGTGGCCATTTTAATTATAAGTATCTGAATTATTTATGTTATATTTTGTGCATGCGAACATTTTCGTGCTCTCAAGAAAAAAATGTGTTAAATTCGCCCCGTCTCTATACTGCAAAGGGTCAATACCGGGGCCCGGCGGGCGAATCATGGAGGGTTAAAAAGGACAAAAATGGACGATCAGAAAAAAGATCTGCTTAAACAGCTTCCCAAAATGGACGATCTTCTTCTGGCCCTGGAGAAGAAAGGGGCTTTTGCACGTGACGGCAGGGACTTCATTGTGGCGGCAGGACGAGCGGTGGTGAGTGAACTAAGGGAAGCGATCCTTGTGCCGGTCGGCAAAGTTGCAAAAATACCGTCCCTGGACGTCATTGTCGGCAGGGTGGAAACAAAGTTGGACGCGATGCGTCGGTTCCGTTTGCGGAAGGTGGTGAACGCCACAGGCGTGGTTCTCCATACAAACCTGGGGCGTTCGCCCCTGTGCCAGGATGCCCTCGCCCGGATCATCGAGGTGGCCGGTTCCTATTCCAATCTGGAGTATGATCTCGATAAGGGGGAACGGGGACTCCGGTACAGCCATGTCCGGGACCTGCTTTGCACTCTGACCGGCGCCGAAGAGGTCCTGGTCGTCAACAACAACGCCGCGGCGGTGCTTTTGGTGCTGGATACGCTGGCCAAGGGCCGGGAAGCCATTGTCTCGCGAGGGGAACTGGTGGAAATCGGCGGCGAATTCCGCATTCCCGACATCATGGAGCGCAGCGGAGCGGTCCTGCGCGAGGTGGGGACCACCAACCGAACCCGGCTTGCCGATTATGAACGAGCCGTCTCCGAACACACGGGACTGATCATGAAGGTCCACACCAGTAACTTCCGGATTGTCGGTTTCACGGAGGAGGCGTCTCTGGAAGCTCTGGTGTCCCTGGGCGGCAAATACGGTATCCCCGTCATGGACGATCTTGGCAGCGGCTGCATGATCGATCTGTCACCCTTCGGCCTGGGCGGAGAACCGACCGTCAGGGAGGTCATGCGTACCGGTGTGGATGTGGCGACAATCAGCGGCGACAAACTCCTGGGCGG
>CAYOYJ010000100.1:0-9252 GCA_964408155.1 uncultured Syntrophales bacterium | reverse complement strand
GAAACATTTACCCTTGACTACTACCAAAACTCTTTCCCCCTTCACTTTAACGTTTCACAATTTACAAAAACAAAAAAGCCACCACAGCTACCTCATGAGATGGAATGGCCCCAAAAACCATGGAAACACTCTTCAACTGAATACGAATAATCAAGAATAAATCCCAACTTTACTGTTTCTTGGTTATTTTCCTAACACCGCCCAAAAAAGTTTGCAATAATTTTTTAATTAAAAAATTGAATCAAATCAGGTTTTCCTGCACGTTTTTGATCAAGTCTTGTTCTTTTCCAACAAAAAAATGATCCGTTCCCGGGAGAAAAACAAATTTTGCTCTTACTTCCGTAGCGAAGGACAACATATCTTCCGATCGACAGAAAGGGTCTTTATCGCCGCACACGATCAGATCGATCTTTCCTGTCAGCGCCCCCGTTGAAAATTTGTAAACACTGACCGGCGGTGCAACAAGCACGACCCGCCCCGTCGCCTGATGGTTTCCCAGGTAATTGGCCGTAACCCAGGCCCCGAAAGAATAGCCGGCCAGAGCGATGTTTTGTACGCCTCGGTCTTTTAAGAAAGAAACGGCGCTTGCCAAATCATCTTTCTCCCCCGCCCCGTTGTCATGGGTGACTTCACTGCGCCCGACACCGCGAAAATTAAACCGCAGTGTCGCATATCCTTTTTCATAAAATGCCCGGACAAGGCTCTCAACCACATTGTTCTGCATGGACCCGCCCATCAGAGGATTCGGATGCGAAATAACCGCACCACAGTCATGACCCGGATCAGCGTACAAACCTTCCAATTTGAGTTCACCGCTCGGGAAATAGGTTCTTTTTTCCTGCAACACGATGATTCCTTTCTTTAATTCCCCCCGAAATGACATGCCGCCGCATGTCCGCCTTTCACCGCAACGAGCTCCGGCTCCACCTGCAGGCACTTTTCTTCCGCGATCGGGCAGCGCGGATAAAACCGGCACATGTCGGGATGGATGATGGTATTGAGTTTCGTTGTCTCGGCACACTTTTTTTCCCGCTTCTGCGTGTGCGTTTCCAGAATTGCAGACAAGAGCAAACGGGTGTAAGGATGCCGGGGGGCCTGAAAGATCTCTTCGTTGGTCCCCGTCTCGACGATTCGGCCGAGATACATGACGGCCACGCGATCACTCATGTGTCTCACAACGCCCAGATTATGGCTGACAAAGAGATAGGTCAGATGAAATTCGTCCTGTAAATCCTTCAATAGATTGAGAATCTGCGCCTGAATGGACACGTCGAGCGCGGAAACCGGTTCATCGGCAATCACCAGTTCCGGTTGGACCGAAATTGCCCGGGCAATACCGATCCGCTGGCGCTGTCCGCCGCTGAATTCATGAGGATAGCGGTCCCGGTGCTCCGCACCCAGCCCAACGAGTTTCAGCAGCCGGTCGATGTGATTGTTTATTTCTTCTTTCGACAGGTTTTTTCTGCGGATATAAAAAGGTTCGCCCACGGTTTTTCCCGCTGTTCTCCGGGGATTCAGTGATGCGTACGGATCTTGAAAAATAATCTGGACTTTGTTTCTGAATTCCCGCCGGTTTTCTTTGGCGCAGGAATGGATGTCCGCCCCTGCGAATAAAATCTTGCCCGCCGTCGGCTTTTCAAGGCCCAGGATGAGTTTTGCCAGGGTGGATTTCCCGCATCCGCTTTCCCCCACCAGGCCCAGGGTTTCGCCGGTCCGGATTTCAAGCGACACATCATCCACGGCCTTGACCACCCCGGCCTTTTTCCAGAATTGCCGGCCGGTTGAATGGAAGTATTTTTTTATGCCCTTTATTTCGACGAGTACATGGTTTTTCTGATTCATACCCATTTCCAGCAGCGGACAAGATGTCCCGGCCTTTTTTCGATTAAGTTCGGTTCTTTTTCCCGGCAAATCGGCATGACGTAACCGCAGCGATCCTGAAAGGCGCATCCCACAATTCCGGCGGTCATTTCCGGAACATTGCCGGGAATCATACGCAGGCGTTTTTTACGATCCCACTGTTCTGTGACGGTCGGCAATGCTTCGATCAATCCAAGAGAATATGGATGCAAAGGCGAAGAAAAAAAGGAATCCACCGCCGCCTGCTCCACAACCTTCCCGGCGTACATGATGGCCACCGCCTGGGCAAAGTGGGCGATGACGCCAAGGTCATGGGTGATGAAAAGGATGGACGTATTGATCTTCGCTTTCAAATCATCCATGAGTTCCAGAATCTGGGCCTGTACGGTCACATCAAGGGCGGTGGTCGGCTCGTCGGCGATCATCAGGCGGGGCCTGCATGACAGAGCCATGGCAATCATGATGCGTTGCCGCATCCCTCCGCTCATCTGATGGGGGTAATCCCGGACCCGTTTCTCCGGTGTAGCGATACCGACCATGCGGAGCATGTCCACAGCATGCGCCAGGGCTTCCTTGTTCGATTTTCCTTCATGAAGCCGGACAATTTCCGCGATCTGCTCGCCCACTTTGATCACCGGATTCAGGGACGTCATCGGCTCCTGAAAAATCATGGAGATTTTCTTCCCGCGTACCTCCTGCATGTCTGTCCGGTTGAGATGGAGCAAATCGACGCCGTCCAGCAAAATCCGCCCGGATATAATTTCTCCCGGCGGCGTTTGAATCAACCGCATCACGGAAAGCGCCAGGACGGTTTTTCCGCAACCCGATTCACCGACGACACCTAAAGTTGTTCCTTCGGGTATTGTAAGGCTGACTCCATCCACTGCCCGCACGTCTCCCCTGTCCGTGTGAAAAACAGTTCGCAGATCCCTGATATCAAGAACGTTTCCGGATTCGGCCATGATCAGTTGTCGCTCCGGTTTTTCAGCATGTGAATCAGAAGACGCACACCCACTCCGGATGCGCCTTTCGGCGTATAAGGTCCGTCTTTTTTTAACCAGCTTGGACCGGCAATGTCGAGATGCACCCAGGGGCTGTCCCCGGCGAATTTACTGAGAAATGCCCCGGCCGTGATGGCGCCGGCCGGTCTTCCGCCGACATTTTTCAAATCCGCGATATCGCTTTTGATGGCTTCGTAATAATCTTCCCACAGGGGCAGTTCCCACAGCTTTTCTCCGGTTATTTCCGCTGCATGTTTCAACCTGTCCTTTAACTTTGGATCCGTTCCCATCATGCCGATGACATTTTCACCCAGGGCGACAACACAGGCCCCGGTCAGGGTCGCCAGGTCGACCACGGCTGACGGGTTAAATCTCTTGGCGTAGGTCAGAGCGTCTGCGAGAATCAATCGGCCCTCGGCATCCGTGGAAATCACTTCTACGGTCAGACCGGACAGGGTTTTTAATACGTCTCCGGGTTTGTAGGCCCGGCCGCCGGGCATGTTCTCCGTAGCCGGAATCAATCCGATGATGCGCCTGGGAATCTTCAAATCCGCCGCCGCCATGAGGGCTCCCATCACGGCCGCACCGCCCGCCATGTCTGTTTTCATCTCTTCCATATTTTCGGCGGGTTTGATCGAAATGCCGCCGCTGTCGAAGGTCAAGCCTTTGCCGATGAGAACAATCGGCGGTTCTTTTCCTTTTTTACCCTGATAATCCATGATAATGAACCGGGCCTCTTCCCTGCTTCCCCGAGTGACTCCGAGCAGAGCATTCATCCCCAGTATTTTCATCTGTTTTTCATCTAAAACCTTAACCTCGATATTTTTATGCTTTCTCCCGATACCAAGGGCCTCTCGTGCCATGTCTTTCGGCGTCATCTTGTTCGAAGGCATGGAGACAAGATTCCGGGCAAAGATGACGGCATCGGCAACATGCCCCGCTTCCGCTGCCGCTTCTTTCAGCCTCGCTGCGTCCTTTTTTTCTTCGCTCCAGATTGCCAGCTCCTCAATGTCGCAAATGTTCTCCCGTTCTTCCGTCTTGAAAGCCGTAAACCGGTAAAGACCGAGTTTCATGCCTTCGACGGCGGCAGCGGCAATCAATTCTCCGGGGATCTCCAGTCCGGTCATGTCAGGTGTCGTGGCCATGCTGACCAATTTCATCGACCTGGCCTTCCGGGCCGCCATGGCAAACGCCCCGCGTATTTTCTCCGGGTCGGCCTCGTTTTTCTTACCCAGACCCACGACAATCAGATGCTTCGTGTATTGCGCATCAGGCAGGAATATGACTCGAATTTCCCTGGTTTTTCCCGTGATGTCCCCCTCATCGACCATTTTCCGGATCAGATCATTCGACACGACATTGAATTCATTCACGATTTTTGTCGGCATCGGGTCATCTTCGTAACAGAAAAGGACAACCGCGCCGGCCTTCGCTTCCGTAACGTTTCCCTGTCGGATCCTGATTTTCATGTGCACGTTTATCCTTTGATATGGATTGCTGAACCGCTTCGAATCGCACGAGGACTACACATATCAAGATCCTGCGGATATTTCAACGCAAAGACGCTTTAATGCGAAGCAACAGGAATTGTCGGGGCATTTAAAAAACCTGCGGGACAATCAGTCCGCAGAAATGACTGTTTGTCCCGCAACGGCGATGATTATGATTTATTGGTTGATCCTAAAAAATACAGAATGTTTTTCTTGGCGCTGTTCCCGTATAGTAATTGGCGGTCGGCCCACCGGTATAGATTACCTGGATGGCTCGTGTACAACCCGTGGGGGCTGTTCCATTCGCATATCTGACGGTAAAATCCCCCAGGCGCTGATACTGATCCACATTTAAGGCTGCCGTCAATTGCGCGGCCGTAGGGGCGGTGTTGCCGGCAAGAACCTGCCGCGAATAAATCATATAAACGTTACTGGCTCCGGCCGCAAGGGCCCCGTCGATCGCCCTTAATTTTGAATCATTTTGCAGATCGACATATTTGGGAATCGCCACGGCGGCTAATATTCCCAGAATGACCAGAACGGCAATAATTTCAATCAGTGTAAAACCTCTTTGACCTGTGAAGGTTCTCATTCTTTTCATAAATATTTTTCTCCTCCCCGCCTTTGATTTTTTTTGTCCGTTCATTCCTGTGAAACCATTTTCTTTTCAGTCACTCCCCTCTTCTGCTTGCGTGCAAAAACCCAATCACCATTTTACTACCCGTTATGAATACAAATCGCGTGCCACAATGAGAAAATTTACTTGATCATACATGCGCATCACTGAGGATGGCCCCATCAGGCTGAGTTCAGGATTTTTATGGTTTCGAGTATCGTTCGTCCGCGATTATCGTCACCTTATTTGACCAGTTTTGTGAGATCCCACATGGGTAAAAATATGGCCAGGGCAAAAAATCCAACCACAGCGGCCAAGGCAACCACCAGAATGGGCCCCAGTGCATCGGACAGTTTTTTGACGGAATATTCCACTTCCTGATCGTAATGCTTGGCCACCGCCCTGAGCATATCGTCAATGTTCCCTGATTCTTCCCCGATGGCGATCATATCGACGGCCATGGGGGTAAAATATCTGGAGGACCGCAAAGGCACCGCAATTCCCTGCCCCTCCTGGACTTTTTCCCGCAGACGATCAAATTCACGGGACATCGCCATGTTGCCGATGGTTCCGGAAAGGATCCGCATCGCATCCATAATATGGATGCCGCTTGCCTGAAGAATGGAAAAAATACTGGCAAAGCGCGACATGGCGGCCTTCCGGATCAGGGGAGCAAACAGGGGCGTCTTAAGAAAAAATGAATCCCGCATATATTTCCCGTTATCCGTTTTAAAATAATAATGAAGCCCAACGGCAACTCCCAGGGCCAGCGTCAGGAGGAAGACCCCGTATTGTTGGATACCGTGGTACAAAAACATGGCGATCTTTGTGGGGATCGGCAATTCAATACCTGATTTTTGAAAGATCGCTATGAATTTTGGAATCACAAACGTTAAAAGAATAAAGAAAGCGCCGCCCAGGGCAATACAAACGATGATCGGATATTGCAACGCGGCTCGGATATCGGAGCGAACCTTTTCCTCGTGCTCAAGGATATAAATCAGGCGCTCGAGTGTTTCCACCAGGCTGCCGCTTTGTTCACCGGCACTTACCATGCAGCGATACAGGGGCGTAAAAATCGCGGGATGCCTGTCCATGGACTCCGTCAGGGTTTTCCCCTGACTGATATCCCGGGATATCTGAAATACGACTCTTTTGAGGGCCCTGTTTTCGGACTGTTCCACCAGCACCTGAAGCAATCTGAGAATGGGCACACCGGCCATCAACATGGAGCGGAATTGCTTGGTGAATAAAATCAGTTCCGAGGTCTGTACTTTCTGCGATAAAAAATCAAGATTACCGGCGCGGCCGTACTTTTCCGTGCCTTTTTTAAACCGGGGAAAGACCCCTGAGGGTATCAGGCCACGCGCCAGCAAGATGCTTTCGGCTCCGGAAATGGATTCCGCTTCGAGCTGACCCGTCGCAACTTTTCCGGCTCCATCGATGGCTTTGTATGAATAGTTCGGCATATTACATCATGACCGCGGAAGCGGCTTCTTCCAGGGTGGTCATTCCGGCCAGGACTTTATGGGCCGCGTCTTCTTTTAAGGTTGTCAATTTCCCCGCGGCATGGGCCTGCTTGGTGATCTCCTGGGCCGAGGTCTTCTTGAGGATCAAATCCTGAATCATTTCATCATTGACCAACACTTCAAAAACCCCCATTCTCCCTTTGTACCCGGTATTCATGCACTGATAGCAGCCTTTGCCACGTTCAAAACGGGCATTCTCCACTTTATCCAGACCCCAGGCCCGCAACACCGACTCCGGCGGCCTGTATGGTTCGCGGCAATAGGGACAGTTTGTCCTGACAAGCCGCTGCGCAAAGGATACCAGCAAGACCGAAGAGACCAGAAAAGGTTCGACGCCCATGTCAATAAACCTTGTCACGGCGCCGGCTGCGTCATTGGTATGAAGCGTACTGAGGACACGGTGACCGGTCTGGGCGGCTTGAACGGAAATCGCCGCCGTTTCCGCATCACGGATTTCGCCGATCATAATCACTTCCGGGTCCTGGCGTAGAATGGAACGCAGTCCGCTGGCAAACGTCATGCCGGCTTTTCGATTTAGCTGTGCCTGCCTTATGTTTTCCACTCGATATTCAACCGGATCTTCAAGGGTGATGATATTGATGTCCGGCCGATTCAAAAGGTTAAGTATCGAATAAAGGCTTGTGCTTTTACCGCTTCCGGTCGGACCCGTACTTAAAACCAAGCCGTAGGGCTTATTGATCATCAGCTTGATCTTTTTCTGATCTTTTTCAGACATGCCCAGCTTATCCAGTGTGTAAATCCCGGCGCTTGTATCCAGAAGTCTCAGAACGACATTTTCGCCGTATATGGTCGGCAGGGTCGATACTCTCACATTGATCTCTTTTTGATCCATCCGGAGCGTAAAACGTCCGTCCTGTGGAATGCGCGAAACGGTAATGTCCAAGTTAGCCAGAATTTTAACCCGCGCGACAATATGCAAAAAAATGGCTTTAGGCGGCGACGGCACCTCGGTCAGCTTTCCATCCACCCGGAAACGGATCTGGACGGAGTTGTGCTGGGGACTGATATGAATGTCACTGGCGTTCTCGCGAATTGCCTGGGCAAAAATGGAATTCACCAGCTTGACAACCGGTGCGTCATCCGCCATATGCTGGAGGGAACTGAGTTGAACTTCCGCCGCTGTTTCCGTCTCGTTGTCCGCCTCTGCCCGGGCATCGATTTCCATGCTTTCCATCACCGTACCGAGACCGGACTGGGCGCCATAGATGGCGCCAATCAGTTGATTGAATTCTCTCTCTGTGCAAACAACCGGTTCCACTTCGGAATTTGTCATGACTTCGATACTGTCCAGCGTGTTGAGATCCAAGGGATCGGTCATGGCAACCGTCAGAAGACGGCCTTTTTTCCGCAACGGCACCACCTGGCTTTTTTGAGCCGTTTCATAGGGGATCAGAGCAACCAGATGGACTTCCAGGGGGTAGCGATCCGGATGGTACTTATCAATCCTTAGCTGCCGGCTCAGCATATCCAGAATGTGATTTTCCTTGACGATACCTTGACGGATAAGATACTGGCCGAGCTTCAGCCCGGATTTTTTTTGTTCCGCCAGGTAGCCGGTAAGATTGCCTTCCTCAATCAGGCCGCTTTCCACCAGCATTTCACCTAATCTCTTCTTTACCTGCATGAATGCATTCCTTCCGAGGTCTTCGATTGTATGCCGCTCCGGTCCGTCGGGTGCTCAAAAACCTGAACAAAACCACTGGATCACCTGCCTTACATAAAATAAGGATCATTAAATTGATCAGTTGTTCCTGGGAGCCGTTTTCGCCTTTGAAAGCGCCGTCGCAAGGACCTGCGGCGTGATGAAAATAAGCACCTCTTCTTTGGCGTCGCCGATGCTTGTCTTTTTGAAAAGGTGGCCGAGCCCGGGTATGTCCTTCAAGAAGGGCACTCCCGTATCGCCGTCATTGATCGTTTGCTTGGTCAATCCGGAGATGACGATGGTATCGCCGTTTTTCACAATCAGCGTCGTCTCGGTCTGTTTTTTGTATATATATGGATTTCCACGCACGTTTTTAACCGGGTCCACCTCATCTTTCTTAACCAGTATTTTCAATTTCAGGTTTTCATCATCGATCACGTGGGGCGTAATTTCGAGTCGCAGCACGACATCTTCAAACTTGACCTCCTGGTCGCCGTTTTCATCAAGCGTCACATAGGGAATTCTTTGCCCGTTTTCCGTGAAGGCCTTCTGGTTATCAAGGGTTGTAATGGACGGGCTGGAGAGAATGTTCAACTTCCCGTCTTTTTGCAGAGCGGTCAGTTGCATCTCCAGGACGTTTCCGCCCAGGGTGCCGAATATCAAACCCAGCGAACCCGAACCGCCGGCCGCCGACATTTTGGACGGATCGACCGGAAAATTGACGCCAAACCCCTGTTTCGCAATGCCCGTATTGCCATAAACCGGGTTATAGACGTAGGTGGGCGGTGTCGTAACGGCTGTGCCACTCCCCCCGGGCGTAACCAGGAGGTCGCCGTTGTTCCATAAGCCACCCCACTGTATGCCGAGGTCCCTGGCCATATCCTTTGTGGTTTCGACGATATGCGCTTTGATATAAATCTGCGGCGTCGGCTTATCGATTTTCTGAATGATGGGAATCATTCTCTTTAAATCTTCGCGAATGGCCTGTATGATCAGGGCGTTACTGTGCTCGTCCACGTTGACCGATCCCCGGGGTTTACCGTCCTTATCTTTTGTAAGGAATTCCTGTACATTATCTTTCAATTTTGCGGCA
>CAYOYJ010000099.1:0-9316 GCA_964408155.1 uncultured Syntrophales bacterium | reverse complement strand
CCTTCAAACCCATCTTCGCCATATCCGGCCCGATCTGCACCCCTTCCCAGGCGGTCTCCACAATAAAGGCGCCCATATGCCCCGGCTTTGCCGGGTCAATCTGGGCAAACACAGTCAGGCCCCCGCGTAGTTGGCGTTGGTGATGTAAGTTTTGGTGCCATTAAGAATATAATAGCTTCCGTCCGGCGTGAGGTCGGCCCGGGTTTCGATATGCCGGGCATCCGAACCGGTCAGGGGTTCCGTCAACGCGTAGGAAAAGATCATCTTCCCGGAGGCGGCCAGCGTCAGGTAGCGTTGTTTCTGGTCTTCGGTTCCATAGAGCTCAATTCCCTTGATACCGATAAAAAGATGGGCCAGAAAAACCAGCGCCACCGAAAGATCGATCGGAGCCACTGTCTCCACAACACGCATGCAATCCGCCAGATGAAGCCCTTGCCCCCCGTAGGCTTCCGGTACCGTCAGACCGAAAAAGCCCTGCTCGCCCATTTTTTTCAGCATCTCCGGGGGGATCCGTCCGGCTTCCTCAATCACGGCAGGGGGATAGGCCTTGACAAGCTCCCGGTAGGCTTCGATCAACCGAGCAACGCGATCGGATTCGGTTGCGGGCAACGCAACTTGAAACAACTCCCAATCAAAACGCCCCTGGTAAATCTGCTCCATAAATCCGCTCAATGCCATAAGGACTCTCCTGTATCTATGTCATGTCTTTGTCTCCGTTTTTCGCAAAAAATAGCTTTCCCTTACAGGTCATGTTGCCATCTTTTCCAAACCAATTCAAGAAAATAGCCGGCCATTCGTATTATAATGCCGAATGCGCGTCATTGCTGTCCCAAGGTTAATCGAATACGTAATTCATAATTCAGTAATTCAGGGGACACTTCCCCTATTTTTATTTGACGTCATTATTTATTCCTGATAAAAGTCACCATCATGCCAAGAATAGCCAGAATCATTGCGGCCCAGTATCCGCATCATATCACCCAACGGGGAAACAACCGTGCCGACGTCTTTTTTGATGAAAACGACCGAGGTTTTTATCTTAAAACACTGAATAATCTTTGCAAGGAAACACGGGTTCGCCTCTGGGCATATTGCCTTATGACCAATCACGTCCATCTCCTCGTTGTTCCTGAAGAAGGACAGCACCTTGCCCGCTGCATTGGAACAACCAACCTGATTTATACGCAGTATATAAATCGCAAATATGTGCGCAGCGGCCGTCTTTGGCAAAATCGTTTTTTCTCGACTGTCATTGAGGCGGAGTCATACCTATGGGCCGTCGCCCGTTATATTGAATTGAATCCGGTCAAAGCGCATCTGGTTGAGAACCCCGCACAGTACAGGTGGTCAAGTTGTGGCGCTCACGTGTGGGGTATATCCAATGAATTTCCATCAGTTCATGAGTGGCTTGACAAAATGGATAGAGAAGCCTACACGGAGTACTTAATGCAACACGACCCCTCTCTGGAAAAGCAAGTTCGAAAAGCAACTTCCACGGGACGGCCGTTGGGAAATGTTGATTTTATAAAAACCCTCGAAGAGAAACTCCAGCGTAGGCTCCTGCCTGGAAAAGCAGGACGGCCCAAAAGACATAAGAACGTGAAATAATATGGGAAGTGTCCCTCCATTAAATGTCTTTTCCGATCTGCCGAATGAGTTGGAGGAAGAGTCTCTTTCGGAACTTTTCCGGGGGTCGGGTTACCGGGTGGAACGCATCTGCTCCCGGGGACAGGCCTCTCCTCCCGGTTTCTGGTACGACCAGGACCACGCGGAATGGGTGCTGGTCTTGAGTGGTGCGGCGGGGTTACAGTTCAAGGGGGAGAAAGAGATAAAACTCGTTCCCGGTGACTATATCCTGATCCGTCCTCACAAAAAACACCGGGTTAACTGGACCGCACTGGGAAAATGGACCATCTGGCTTGCCATTCATGAAATACCACAGGGGGGAACAACATGACCGACGAGCTGTCCCAGTTAAAGATCGATCAAGCATCCAAAATCTTTTTCCGCAGAAAACGCAAGAAATTCATTTATATAGCTATCGGCACCGGCCTGACGATCCTGCTTGTCTTCCTGTACGTCACAGGTATTCTGCGCCCCGCCATTTCCGTCGATGTGGCCACGGTGAGCCGTGTTTATCCCACCCAGACCTACAGTCTCCTGAACGCCAGCGGCTATGTCGTGGCCCAGCGTAAGGCCGCCGTCGCCTCCAAGGTCACGGGTCGTCTGGTCTCCCTCACCGTGGAAGAGGGAAATCCTGTGAAAAAGGGGCAGATTATTGCCTCCCTTGAAAATGAGGATGTCTTGGCTGCCCGGGCGCAGGCCGAGGCGAATCTGGCTGTGGCCAAAGCCCAGGTCTCGCAAGCCCAGGCGGATCTGCACGAAGCAACCCTCAATTTCGAACGCAAGAAAAAGCTGCTGGCCCACCAGGTCCTTTCCCAATCCGAATTTGACCTGGCAGAGGCCCGATACAAAGATACCACCGCCCGGGCGGCATCGGCCCAAGCCGTCGTCTCGGCGGCTGTCGCCTCCCTGGACGGGGCAAACGCCGCCCTTGAATACACCCAGATTCGGGCACCCTTCAACGCTGTCGTCCTGACAAAAAACGCCGATATCGGGGATATCGTCACCCCCATAGGTGCCGCCGCCGATGCTAAAGCCGCGGTCGTCACCATTGCGGACATGGGTTCACTCCTCGTCGAGGCGGATGTATCCGAATCAAACATCTCCCAAATCAAACTGGCCCAGCCTTGCGAAATCCAGTTGGATGCCCTGCCGGACGACCGCTTCCGCGGTGCAATTCACATGATTGTTCCGACAGCCGACCGGACCAAGGCCAGCATTCTGGTCAAGGTTAAATTTCTCGAACCGGATCCCCGCGTCCTGCCGGAAATGAGCGCCAAAGTCTCCTTTCTCAGCCGCGCCATCGGCCCAGGCGATCAAACCCCACGCACGGCAGTACCTCGTAATGCCCTGCGCCGAGTTGGCAACCAGGTATCCGCTTTCCGCGTCCACGGCGGGCAAGTTACCGAAGTTCCCCTCCGGACGGGGATTGTTCTGGGCGATCTGATTGAAATCACCGGCGGTCTTGCCGTGGGTGACCGGATCGTCGTTAAGCCGCCGGAAAACCTGACAAGCGGCGCCACCGTCAAGATCAACGAAAAATAATGGACAAAAAGCCGATCATCGTCGACGTCGAGCACGTCAAGAAATCTTACCGGCGGGGCCAGTATACCATTCCTGTTCTCGAAGACATTACCCTGTGCGTCAGAGAAGGCGAGTTCATGGCCCTCATGGGTCCCTCCGGATCGGGGAAAAGCACCCTCTTAAATCTCATTGCGGGTATCGACCGGGTGGACGGCGGCACGATCCGGGTGGGAGATGTCGATATCACCACCCTTTCGGAAACGGACCTCGCCGTCTGGCGGGCGACCCATGTGGGGTTCATCTTTCAGTTCTACAACCTGATCCCCGTGCTGACGGCCTATGAAAATGTCGAACTGCCCCTGCACTTGACACACCTCACCGCCAGGGAACGGCGGCTTCATGCCGAAATGGCCCTGCAGGTGGTCAACCTCAGTGACCGGATGGACCACTATCCGGCCCAGCTTTCGGGAGGAGAACAGCAGCGGGTCGCCATCGCCCGGGCCCTCATCACTGATCCGACCATCCTCGTAGCGGACGAACCGACGGGGGATTTGGATCGGCGCTCCGCCGAGGATGTTCTGAACCTGATGGCGCGGCTGAATGAGGAATCGAAGAAAACGATCATCATGGTCACCCACGATCCCCGGGCGGCACAACGCGCCCAAGCCCTCCATCATCTCGATAAAGGAGTCTTGACCGATGCTGATTGTCAGGCTCCTGTTTAAAAACGCCTTCCGCCATAAATTCCGGGCCTTTCTGACCATTCTGAGCATCACCATTGCCATCCTCGCCTTCGTCATGCTCCGGACGGTCATCGGTGCCTGGTACGCCGGGGTGGACGCCTCCTCGGCGAGCCGTCTCGTATCCCGCAATGCCGTTTCCATCATCTTTCCCCTGCCCCTGTCCTACAAGGACCAGATCCAGCAGATCGACGGGGTTCGCCTGGTTTCCTACGGCAACTGGTTCGGCGGCATCTACATCGACGAAAAGAATTTCTTCGCCAATTTCGCCGTGGAACCGAAGACTTACCTGGAACTTTACCCAGAATACGTCCTCCCCCCAAAAGAACGCAACATCTTTTTGAAGGATCGGAAAGCCTTCGCGGCAGGGAAAAAACTGGTCGCCAAATATGGCTGGAAAATCGGGGACATTGTCACGCTACGGGGGACCATCTATCCCGGAAACTGGGATTTTATCCTCCGGGCGATTTACCATGGCAAAACAGATTCCGTCGATGAAACGCAGTTTTTCTGTCACTGGGCTTACCTCAACGAAACAATGAAGAAAACCGCTCCATCCCGGGCGGATGAAGTCGGGTTTTACATGATCGGCGTCGACAATCCGGATCTCTCTACCTCCATAAGCGCCGCCATCGATAAGAGCTTTAAAAACTCCTGGGCCGAAACCCTGACGGAAACAGAAAAAGCCTTCCAGCAGGGGTTCATTGCCATGAGCGGTGCCATCATTACGGCGATTGAGACCGTCTCATTTGTAGTCATCTTCATCATGCTGGCCGTGGTAGCCAATACCATGGCCATGACCACCCGGGAACGGATCGGGGAGTACGCCATCCTGAAGACGCTGGGCTTCGGTGGATGGGCCATCGGCAGCCTGATTGCCGGGGAATCGGTCATTATTTCCCTGTGCGGCTACTTCTGCGGTGTCGCCCTCTCCTTCCCTGCGGCGGCCGGTTTCAAACAGGCCCTGGGTATGTATTTCCCCATCTTCAAGGTGGAAACGGTCTCTCTGGTCATGGCCCTGGTCTCTTCCCTGATCGTTGCCATCCTGGCGGCGATCGTTCCCATTCAACGGGCCATCGGCATCCGTATCGCCGACGGTCTCCGGAGGATCGGCTGATGTTCGCCCTGTTTCCCTACAGTCTTCGCAATCTCTGGACCCGGCGCCTGACAACAATCCTGACCGCCTCGGGGATGGCCCTGGTGGTTTTCGTTTTCGCCGCCATTTTGATGCTGGCCCGGGGCCTGGAGGAAACCCTCATCAAAACAGGCTCTTACGATAACATCATCGTGATCCGGAAGGGTTCGGTTTCGGAGGTTCAAAGCGGCATCGAGCGATGCCGGGCAGCTATTCTGGAAACGCTCCCCGGCATCGCCGCCGACCGGGAAGGCACACCCTTGGCCCTCAAGGAGGTTCTGGTTCTGATCAGTTTACCGAAACGTGATACACGCAACCTTTCCCATGTTTCCATCCGGGGGACCCAGAACCGCGCCCTGCTGCTCCGGCCCCAGGTCAAGCTTATTGCCGGGCGGCTGCCCCGGTCGGGATCGAACGAGATGCTCGCCGGATCCAGCATTGCCAGGCGCTTCAATGGTGGAGGGCTCTACGAAGAACTCTACGCCGGCATGCGACACTGGCAGATCGTCGGGATTTTCGACGCCGGCAATTCGGGGTTCAACTCCGAAATCTGGGGAGATGCCGATCAGGTCATGCAGGCCTTCCGTCGTCCTGTTTATTCTTCCGTGACATTCAAACTGCGGAATGCCAAGGATCTGGAAGCCGTCAAAAAGACCATTGAAGGCGATCCCCGATTGGATCTTGAAGCCAAACGGGAAACCCGCTACTACGAAGAACAGTCGGAAATAATGGCGAAATTTCTACGCATTCTGGGCATTTCGCTCACGGTTATTTTTTCCCTGGGAGCGATGATCGGCGCCATGATCACCATGTACGCCTCCGTCTCCACCCGGACCGCGGAAATCGGCACCCTGCGGGCTCTAGGGTTCAGGCGGCGATATATTCTGGGCGCCTTTCTGATGGAATCGCTGCTGCTGGGATTGATCGGTGGTGGTGCGGGCCTTTTCTTCGCCGCATTCATGCAGTTCCTCACCATTTCGACCATCAACTTTCAGACTTTCTCGGAACTGGCCTTTCGGTTCACCTTGACTCCGGACATCGCCCTCAAGGCCCTGACCTTTTCATTGATGATGGGTTTCCTGGGAGGGTTTCTCCCGGCGGTCCGGGCCTCCCGGATGAAAATCATCGAGGCCCTGCGGGCGGCGTAACGCACCGCCCAGACCTTCTTCATGCGAGCAGCAAATATTTGTACTATAGACATGGCGTCGGAAAACGAAATCGAGAAAAATATTAACTGGATACCGGATCAGAAAGAGGTGTTATAATTCCGGGAATTAAATTCGAGATCGTCCGCAGTAATGGGGAGAAAAAGGCAGATTAAGCCCGTGTCAGCGGCAGGGGTTGGTTCCAGCGGTTGCGGTTGCGGTCGTAAAACCACTTGTCGGGAAATCCACGGTAACGGATGTAGGTGGGATTGTCGGCCCAGCCGGACAGCTCTTCATAGGCCTCGTGAATCCGCCGGAAAGTCTCCGGTTTCCCGCCCACATCAGGGTGGTTTTTTTTGGCTTCCTGCCGGTAGGCTGTTTTAATCATCCGCTTCAGATCCGGTGAGGTCAGGGCCGCCCGGTCGAGGTTCAGGTGGAGGAGATGAGCCTTGCCGACGGACGGGGCGCATTTCACCACCGGCTTGACAGCCATCACGGCCGCACCGCTGCGTAACGCCCGCCGAAGCACCTGGTAAGACGCCAGGTAATCCTTGTGACTGCGATCTTTCTCCAACCACCAGATTTCACCCAGGATATTGGCCATGGTGTTGAAGTCTTCAGCCGGTTTCAGACCGGGGGAGCGGGGGTAGAAAAAGCGGAAGGTGTCCCGCATCCCATAGGGGAGGACATCCATGAAAATCCGCTCATCGGAGAAGTAAAACGTCGCGTAATGAGCGTTTAAGGCCTGGATCAATCCGGTCCGCAGATCGAGCTTGAACTGGAGGCGTTGACGGCACTCGGTGGAACAGTACCGCTGCCGGCCGGAGATCGCCGTCGTCCCGCAGGAGAGACAGCGTCGGCCGTTGTTTGCGACTTTGGTTAAAGCCGGATTATGGGGATGGCCTTTGTACATCTTCTTGATTTAATTCTTCTTTCATTACCGCAACCGGGCTCCGCCCAACGGCTTCGTTGGCATATCATGTTTTCTCAACGATTTCAAATGATCTTCGGAAAGTATGAGGGATTGAAAAGGGTGCACATGCCTGGGTAGACCACATCAAAGGCTTACATAAGGGGGATAAGCTCCTCCCTTACTCCCTCCGCATTCATCCCCGTTCACAGAACGGCATATTCCGCCTGGAACTTTATAAAAAAGGCTCTCTGCGAATACCGTTGGCATTGTTCAGGATTATTTGTTAGGACCCTAAAACATCCTGGAAGGAATCCTTTATGAGCAACGTCAAAAATATCAAACGGGAAATCCTGGAACTTACCGCAGGCCGGTGCTGGGCTGATCTGCAAGTTCTGCTGGACAACATGCCCGCTCCCGATGTTTCCGACCTTATCGAGGAACTTGACGAGACGCATCGCATTGTCGCTCTTCGCCTCCTGAACTTGGGGATGCTTTCGGATGTCTTTTCATACCTGTCGGACAAGACGCGGAAGAATCTCCTCAAGGCACTCACAACGGAGGAGACCCGTCTCGTTTTGGCGGCCCTGAGTCCCGACGACCGCGTGGAGTTCCTCCAGATACTTCCCGGTCAGGCCATCCAGAAACTGCTGAACCTGCTGGACATGGAAGACCGTCAGGAAACTCTCCAGTTCCTCGGTTACCCCGAGGAAAGTGTGGGACGCCTCATGACTCCGGACTACGTGGCAGTCCGCCCCGAATGGACGGCTGAAGAGGCCCTGGATCATGTCCGCCTCAAGGGAATGGACAGCGAAACGATCAACGTCGTCTACGTCACAGACACTCAATGGAGACTGCTGGGAGGGTTGGGATTGCGTCGCCTCATCATTGCGGACCCATCCAGCCGGATCGGCGAAATCATGGAAGAACCGTTTTTCCGGATCAATGCATTGGAAGACCGCGAGAAAGCTGTGCAGCTCATCCAGCGATACGATATCACGGCCTTGCCCATCGTGGATGCCAGTGACATTTTGCTCGGCATCGTGACAGTTGACGATCTCTTCGACGTGGCCGAGGAAGAAGCGACGGAGGACTTCCAGAAGTCGGTAGCCGTGAATCCTCTCAAGACAAGTTACCGGGAGGCCACGATCCTGTCGCTTTACGCAAAGCGGGTGACTTGGCTCGCCGCGCTGCTCTGCATCAGCGTCATTACGACGGGTATCATTGCTTCCCAGACTGACGCGCTGAACTCCGCCATTGCCCTTGCCTTCTTTATCCCCCTGCTCATCGGTACGGGCGGTAATACGGGAAACCAGTCCGCCACCCTGATGATCCGTGCCCTAGCCACCGGAGATATCCGTGACAGACAGTGGATCAAAGCCCTGTTTAGGGAAATCGGCATCGGGGTTCTCCTCGGGGTCACCATGGGGCTGGCAAGCTGGTTTCTCGGCCTGTTCAAAGGCGGAGCCGGCATCGCCATGATCGTGTCGCTGGCGATGGTCGCTATCGTCATTGTGTCCAGCATCCTCGGGGTGATTCTGCCGGTCCTTCTTCAGTGCCTGAGGATCGATCCCGCCGTGGCCAGCAATCCCCTGATTGCCTCCGTCATGGACATCGTGGGGTTGCTCATTTATTTCAAGATCGCCGTAGCCGTCCTGAACACGGGATAGGGGTGGCACAGCGAATGACTCAGGATCACAGATCAAGCATTTCCAGCCTTTTGCGGATTCATCGACCTTCTTTTCATCCAATCAAAATCAAACACCGTTTTCTGTTTTATTTTTCCTTGCAATACCCCTTGCCTTTTTGTAACGTTTTTTCAAAATTCATTGCCGGGATATCGCCTCACCCAAGACGTATTTGTTAAGGAGTTCCCTTGCAGAATCCAACTAACGGAAACAGCAATCAAAACAACCGAAAAAACTGGCTGCGCGGCTTGGTCGGATTTTCTCTTGCCGCCCTGATCCTCGGCGCTCTGTACTGGTTTTTTTTCCTTTATAACAGGGTCTCCACCGACAACGCATACGTTATGGCCGACAGCGCCATGATCAGCAGCCGGATCCCCGGCAGCGTACAGGAAATTTTTGTGGAAAACGACACGGCGGTCAAAACGGGGCAGACCCTGATCACTCTGGACCCACGGGACTACCAACTGGCGGTGGATGAGGCCGAGGCCGCTCTCAACCGGACCGAAGCGGAAATGAAGGCTATGGGTTTTTCCGTTTCTCAGAGCGATATC
>CAYOYJ010000098.1:0-9491 GCA_964408155.1 uncultured Syntrophales bacterium | reverse complement strand
ACCCTTCAACAAAGCAGTGGAACTCAAGCCGCAGCATTGGCAAGCCCAAGTTGACCTGGGGAAACTGTATCTGCTCGCCCGCGAGCCGGACAAGGCCCTGGAGACCGCCGAACTGATTCTCCAGGGCGATGCAGGGAACGTGGAGGCCATGCTCATCAAGGGCGCCGTCTATGTCGGCAAAAGGGAAAACGATCGGGCGGAGCAGTATCTCGACGGCCTGATTCAGCAGGGAATCAGCCATTTCGATGTTTACCGTCTGCTGGCGGCCGTACGCATGGCCAAACAGGACCGGCCGGGTGCGGAAAGCGCCCTTCAGCTCGGCATCCGGGCCAATCCGAAGTCGCCGGAACTCTATGTCTCCCTTGCGGAATTCTACGTGATGGACAGGCGTTTTCCCGATGCCCTGACGGCGATGCAGAAAGTGGTCGAGCTTGATCCGAAAAACAGCCGGTACGGACTGATCCTGGCTAACCTGCTCTGGAGCGTGGGAGACGACCGGAAAGCGACGGATACGGTGAACGCCATGATCGCCGTTGACCCCAAAAACGATGACCGGCGGACCCAGGCGGCGGGTTTCTACCTTTCCAAAAACCGGGTGCCGGAAGCCGAAGCGCTGCTCAAGGAAGGATTGAAACAGAACGAAAAAAGCTTCAAACTTCGCTTTATCCTGGCCGACCTTTATATCAATACGGGCCGTGCAAAGGAAGCGGAGTCGATGTTGAAGGAATGTCTGGGATTGGACCGCGATTCGTCCAGGCCGGAAGTCATTCAGGCGAAAAACGGACTCGCCCGACTGGCGCTGATGCAGAAGGATCCGGCCGGGGCGAAGAAATATGTCGACGAGGTGCTGAAAGAAAATCCCAAGGATGTGGACGCCCACTTCATCAAGGGAAACATCCACCTGGCCGGGGGCGAGGGGGCCGGCGCCGTTGCGGAATTTCAGACCGTGGTGAACGAGCGGCCGAATGAGATCGGCGGTTACGTCAAGCTGGCCGAGGCCCACGCCGTGAACAAGCAGATGAATCTGGCGGTGGACACCCTCCTGAAAGCGCTGAAGATTGACCCCGCATCGAAAGAAGCCCTGCGGGCTTTGAGCCGGATTTATGTTTTGCAGAAGGATTTTCACGGCGCCGAAAACCAGATTCGTAAAGCCCTGGAGAAGAATCCGGACGATCTGGAGCTTCGGGCCGATCTGGGCGATCTGTATGTGGTGATGAATGATTACCCGCGGGCGGAAAGCGAATATTCGGAAATCCGGAAGAAGGCGCCGGACAGAACGTTCGGCTACATGAAGCTGGCCGAACTTTATGCGGGGCAGGGGAAATGGGCCACGGCCCAGGGTCAGCTTGAGCAGGCCGTCAAAATCGATCCGCGTAACGCGCCGGCTTATATTCATCTGGTGCGTTCCTATGTCGAACAGAAAAAATTTGCTGAAGCGACTGCTCTTTGCGAATCCCGCATTAAGGCAAACCCGCAGGACGCCCTGTCCTACAATCTCCTGGGTCAGGTGAACGCCGTGAAGCAGGACTTTAAAAAAGCGGAAGAGTATTTCCAGAAGGCTTCTTCCCTGCAGCCGTCCTGGTTTGAGCCCTCGAATAATCTGGCCGGTCTGTATATGGCTGCCGGCCAGAAAGAGCGGGCGATCCGGACTTATGAGGAGTCGCTGAAGAAAAATCCGGAGAATTTCGTAGCTTACCTGTCCATGGGCCAGATTTATGAGCGCACCGGCGAGTTTCGGAAAGCGATCGCGATTTATGAACGGCTGCTGGCGAAAAAGGCGGATTTATGGGTTGGGGTGAACAATCTGGCTTTTCTGCTGGCCGATCATGGGACGACCAAGGCGGAACTGCAGCGAGCCCTTGCTCTGGCCAGGAGCGCTTATGCCGTTTATTCGGAGGACCCCGGGGTGCTCGATACCGTCGGCTGGGCTTCCTATAAAAACGGAGACATGAAGTCCGCGTCGGACTTTATCGGCCGGGCTTACGCCAAGGCGCCGGAATCGCCCGTCATCAATTATCACTGGGGACTTGTCCTTTATAAGCAGGGGAAAACAGCGGAGGCGAAGGGTAAGTTTGCGAAAGCCGCTGCCGCAAAAGACGCATTTTATGGCCAGGACGAGGCGCGGCGGCTTGCGGGTACTTTATAGGAGCTGCGTTGCGCGCTGCCGTGATTCCTCCTCCCTTCAAGGGAGAGGCCGGAAGGGAAAGGAAGGGTCTTTCGGGGCGCGCCGATCCGGAACCCATTCCCGGTACGCAGCACCCTGCAAATGGGTCCCGGATCAAGAGACTGTGTCACAATGTCGTCCTGAGGCACCGGCCGAAGGATCTATTTCTCTCAACACACCGTGATTATTAGATTCTTCGCTTCGCTCAGCATGACTGCAAAGGTAAATGTGGCAATGCGACGCAGTCTTTAAAAAGGAAGAGATGCTTCGCCTGGCGGCTCAGCATGACGTTGGTGACACAGACCGAAGACGGGCAAACCCATCCCCACCCCGGCCCTTCCCGTGAAGGGGAGGGGCCAATATGGAGTGCGGTCAGTGACAGTGTGTCGTTGCCGATGAAGCCTTGGACATCGTAAATGTTACATTTCCATTGGCGGAAGAAGGCAAACAATAAATGTCCCCTTCTCCTCGACGGGGCAAATCTTAAAAGTTCCCTCCCCCTTGACGGGGGGGGGCCAGGGTGGGGGTGGCGTTAGGCAGTGAGTGGAGCCTGGTTGTTCCCCCTCCCCTTATTCCCCTCCCGCCGGGGGAGGGGAGACAAATGGGGTGTTCCCTCCCCCTTGACGGGGCAAATCTTAAAAGTTCCCTCCCCCTTGACGGGGGAGGGCCGGGGTGGGGGTGGCTTTAGGCAGTGAGTGGAGCCTGGTTGGTCCCCCTCCCCTTAGTCCCCTCCCGCCAGGGGAGGGGAGACAAATGGGGCGTTCCCGCCGGGGGAAGGGAGACCATGTGGAATTCCGTAAGAGGAGAGAGATCCAGTTGCGGAGAAAGCTTTAAGAGCTGCAAATTAATAAAATTAAACAGTTTTTTAGCTGGACATGAAAAATAAGGGGAGGAATACGGTGAAAAGAATACTTTTGATGCTCATGCTTGTGGTCCTCGTCATTTGGGCTGCGCCGCTCGCGGCGCGCGACATCAAAACCGGACCGGACAGCGGCGCCGTGAGCGGCCCGGACGGAGGGATCAAACCGGAGCCGGGCAGCGACTATACCATCGGTCCGGGCGATGTGCTGGATATTTCCATCTGGAAAGACGAGGCGCTGACCCGTTCGCTCCTGGTGCTTCCGGACGGGACCATTGCCTTTCCGCTGATCGGAATTTTGAAGGCGGGCGGGAAAACTCTGCCGGAGCTGAAAAAGGAAATCGAGGAAAAGATCACACGCTACGTGACCGACCCCGTCCTGTCGGCGGAGGTGCGCCAGGTTAACAGCATGATCGTCTATGTGATCGGCCGGGTAAACAACCCCGGAAGATTCGTCCTGAATGCCAATATCAACGTGCTGCAGGCTCTCGCCATGGCCGGCGGACTCAATCCCTTCGCCAAAAAGGGGGACATCAAGGTATTTCGTCAGAGGGGCGACAAAACGGAGATCTTTCCGTTCGACTATGACGATGTCGTCAAGGGAAGCCGCCTGAAGGATAATATCCAGTTGAACAGGGGGGACGTCGTTGTCGTTCCATAAAAGAGAAAAGGGGAATGCTCAAGGGGGCCCAAACGGAGGGTACCTGAAAAGCCGTCAAAGGCGCATGCGTCGGGTGCCGTTTATGCTGATCCTCCTCTGCCTGTTCATGCAATCGGCGGCCTGGGCCGAAGCGTGGAAATTGAACGGCACCTTTGCCGCCAAGGAGGAGTACAACGACAACCTCTTTTTCGATGACAACTCCAAGGAGGACGATTTCGTCACCACGATCAGCCCCGGCCTCCAGCTTTCTCATCGCAGCGAGCGGCTGCAACTGGGGCTGCTGGGAAGACTGGACCGCCGCATTTACCATTCCAACAGCGGCTTGAACGCCACGGATCAGTTCTATCAGGGGACGTTTCGCTATGCCCCGTCTCCCAGAGTCGGACTTTCCGGCCTGGCCGAATACAAAAGAGATTCGAGTCCCGATCGTGATCTTGAAACCACCGGCCTGGTGCTCAGCGATAAAAAGAGACAAACCCAGAGATATGTCCTGTCCGGCGATTACACCTTTACCGAAAAAACATCGGCGGCGCTGTCCTATGAGTATTTCAAGGAAGATTATGACAGCGAGGAGGAGTCGGATCTCGAATCCGGCAGCGTGAACCTGCTGCTGCTCCATGATCTGAGTTTCCTGACGCCGGCCATGCAGGGTCGGTTGAACATCGGATACAGCCGTTATTCCTTTACCGATACGAAAATTGACAGTTACGGGGCCTTCATCGGTGTGAGCAAGGCTTTCAGCGAAACCTGGAGCATTGTGGTCGATGTGGGCGCCCGTTACACGCAGTCCGAATTTGAGGTTCGGGAGGTTCGATTCGTTCCGCCCATCTTTTATCAACTGGTGAAGGTGGACAAGGAGGACGACAGTTGGGGCGGAATCGGCAAGGCGATCCTGACATATCGCGGTGAAAAATCCACCCTGGATGTGATGTTCAGTCATGATCTGTCGGCGGCCAGCGGCAGAAACGGGGCGACGAACCGCACCAATGTGGGGTTCCGCATGAGCCGGAGATTCACTTACGAATGGAGCGGGTACCTTTCCGGCAGTTACTATTGGAACAAATCCGACCGGGATGAATATTCGGTTGAGGAAATCAATGAGGAAACATTCAGTGTCAATACCGGCGTGAAGTACGATTTGACGAAAGATTGCAGCCTCGACGCGTCCTATACGTACACCAGGACCAAAGATAAGGTGGACGATGAAGAACCGGAAAGAAATCTGTTCATGATCCGTTTCAATATTCAGCATGACTTTCTGGAGTAATCATGATCCGGAATACTTATACTACCCGATGGAGGTGACATGGAAGAGACAGCGACTGTTCATGACTTGTTGGCCATCTTAAAAAGGAGAAAATGGAGCCTGATCGTCCCCGCGGTCATCGTTTTTCTGATCGCCCTGCTGGCGGTCCTGATTATTTCGCCGACCTACCGTTCCACCTCGACGATCCTGATCGAGGAACAGGAACTGCCCCGGGAATTTGTCGCCACGACCATTTCCGGTTTCGCGGAACAGCGTCTGCAGATGATCAATCAGCGGATCATGAGTTCGACAAGGCTCCTGGAAATCATCAACCGCTTCAATCTCTACGCGGAGGAGAGAAAGTCTCAGACCACGGAAGATGTCATTGCCCTCATGCGCGAGCATACAAAATTCGAAACGATCAGTGCCGACGTCATCGACAGCCGCACCGGTCGCCCCACGGCGGCGACGATTGCCTTCAGTCTGGCCTACGAGGGGGAAAAACCCGAACTGGTCCAGCAGGTCGCCGCGGCGCTGGCTTCGCTGTATCTCGAAGAGAACCTGATGGTGCGGGAACAGCAGACGACGGGCGCCTATAAATTCCTGGAGGATGAAGCCAATATGCTGAAAGCGCAATTGGCCGACATCGATGCCAGGATTTCCGCTTTCAAGGGGCGGCATGTGGACGCCCTGCCGGAATTGTTTCAGGTGAACATGCAGGTCCTTGACCGGATTGATCGTGACATCGATGCGATGACCGCCCAACTGTCAAGCCTCAAAGAAAGGCGGAGTTATCTGCAGAGTCAACTGGCGACCATTCCGACCGAGACCGTCGATCAGGACCGGACACTGCTCCGAGAGCTGAAAGCGAAACTGGTTCAGATGGAGAGCCGCTTTTCCGATCAGCATCCGGACGTGATCAAGACCCGGTCTGAAATCGCCAAGCTGGAGGCGCGGATCAACGCGCAGCCGGAGAAGGAAACGGGCAAAAACAAGGGGGCCATGGCCGATAATCAGGCCTATATCAACCTGTCGTCGCAACTGGCCGGCGTCGAGACGGAAATCGACTCGGCCAGGGCGCAGCTTAAGGAACTGAACCAGAAGCGTGACCAGTACCGGCGGCGAATCGACACCTCCCCCAAGGTGGACGAAGTGTACAAGGCTCTTCTGGCGGAACGGAACAATACCCAGTTAAAATACGACGACCTGATGAAGAAAACGCTCGAGGCAAGGGTTGCCCAGGGGTTGGAAAAAGGGCAGATGGGGGAGCGGTTCACGTTGATCGATCCGGCGCGGCTGCCGGAGAAACCGGTGCGGCCCAACGTACCGGCGGTTCTGCTCATCGGCCTGATTCTGGGTATCGGTTCCGGGGTCGGCTTTGCTTCATTTAAGGAATATGCCGATCAGTCGGTAAAGAACGCCCGGGAACTGGCCGGGGCGGTCAACCTGCCGGTGCTGGCGGGCCTTCCGGAGATCGTGACCTGGGAGGAGAAAAAACTCGCCAAGGAAACGCGTCGATACCTTTTGATTGCCGTCGGCGTCGCCTTTGTCCTGGGCATTATGATCGTCCACTTCTTTGTAATGGATCTGGATGTCCTCTGGGCCAGAATTATGAGGCGCCTTTTCATCTGAAAATCTTCCATGCGGGTATCCGAACAGAATCGTGCGGCATAAAGGAGGTCGTTACGTGAATATCATTAAAAAAATTATAAATGAGCAACTGGGGGATAAAGTGTTTTTTGGAAGAAAACTGCTCCGCAAGGGGCCGGCCGCGGCGGCTGTTTTATCGAGAGAAGAGAATCACTCGGTCAGCGCTGCCGGAAGGGAAAAAGCGGGCTGGGTTTCGCCGTCTTATACGCAATCGCAATCCGTGTGGGTGGACCCCATCGTGGCGGCGAGAAACAAGTGTATCGCCGTTATTCCCAATGCGCCGGAAGTGGAGGCCTATAAGGTGCTCCGGAGAAAAATTCTCAACCTGACCAAGGAACATGGCTGGAATACGGTCATGGTTACAAGCGCCCTTCCCGGTGAAGGGAAGACGCTGACGGCCATCAACCTGAGTCTGACCTTTGCCCGGGAATTCGATCAGACCGTCCTGCTGGTCGACTGCGACCTGAGAAAGCAGAGTATCCATGAAATGCTGGGCATCAAAAGCGACAGGGGACTGATCGATTACTTACTGAGCGACACGCCGATCAACGATGTCATGATCTGGCCGAAAATCGAGAAGTTCACGCTGATTTCCGGGGGGAAGACGATTCAGGACAGTGCGGAACTGCTGGGTTCGCAGCGGATGAAGGAACTTTTTTCGGACATGAAGACACGTTATCCGGATCGGTGCGTGTTTTTCGATGTGCCGCCTCTTTTAAGCGGGGCGGACGCCCTGACTTTCGCAACGCTGGTGGATTGCGTTCTGGTCGTTGTGCAGGCGGAACGGACGCCGCTGGACGACGTCAGGCGTGCCCTGGAAATGGTGCCGGAAGGGAAACTGCTGGGCCTGGTGGTCAACCGCCAGAAATCGGGGTTGAATCAATATCCGTACTCGGTTTAGAGGCCGCCCGACAAAAAAAATGCGGCAAGACGTTATCGGCATAATCTTTTAAGATCAATCAGTCGGCATCATGGAGGCTTTTGCGGTCAACAGGCCGCGGAAGGGGGGCAAAACGGCCGGGAAATCCGAACATTTTGCGGGCTATACAATTATTGACAAACATCTTTTTATAGAGTATAGGGAGCCTAGGGAAATTTGGATCGTGTTTGTCCGGGCCTTGATAATTGTATAACAAAACTCCAGACATACTGAGGTGGCGACCTATGAAAAAAGATGTCAGCATATGCTTTCGTACCAGCGCGGCAATCCGGAATGCCTTGAGCAAAATTGCCGAGGAGGAAAGAAAGTCGGTTTCCGGAGTGATTGAATCGATCATTTACCGGCATCTGAAAACCGGCGTTGCACTGAAAGGCATCGGGAAAGAACGCCGCCGCTTTGTGCGAAAAAAAGTATCCCTGCCGGCTTTTATCGATTCCTCCGAGTCCCGGGACCATGAATTCGATGCGGGAACCGTGCTTGATATATCCATGGGAGGCATCCGGTTTTCAGTCCCCAAGGGGACAAAATTTGAAACGCAGTACAAAAACGGTGATGCCGAGTTCAATGTCATGTTCATTCTTCCGGACGAAAGCAAACCCGTAAAGGTAAAATGCCGGACCATGCAGGTCTACGACGAAGCGCAGGTCGTTCAGGTCGGCGCGTCTTTCCAGGACGCGGATTTCAACAGTTACCGGGCGTTGCACAATTATTTGCATTGATTTTTTAGCAGCGGAGGATGTTCCCGTATCCGCCGTTTCTTTACATCAAAATATTGCTTGACAAGGATACGACTGTCTGATATATGCCGTAGCCCGCTTGGATCCAGTTTCGGACTGAGACGGAAAGGCTGAAAAGTCTGCTTATATGGGTATTTTCACCTCCCGTCTTGTGACGCGGAGGTTTTTTTTTGCCCGAAGGAGAATGGTTGGTGGAAATATTTAATTCGGTCACGGACATGCAGAACAAGGCGAATCTGCTTCGTCGGCAGGGGAAGAAAATCGCTTTTGTGCCGACGATGGGTTATTTCCACGAGGGACACCTGGATCTGATGCGGGAAGGGCGGAAAAGAGCCGACTACCTGACGGTCAGCATCTACGTCAACCCGACACAGTTCGCCCCGACGGAGGACCTGGATAAATATCCCCGGAACTTTGATCGTGACCGGGCCATGGCCGGGCAAGTCGGAGTCGATGCCATTTTTTTCCCGGATAATGCGGGAATGTACCCGCCGCGTTACCAGACCTATGTCGATGTGGAAGGAGTGACCAAAACCCTGTGCGGGGCGTCGCGGGCCGGTCATTTCCGAGGGGTTGCCACGGTTTGCGCGAAGCTTTTCAATATTGTCAAACCGCACGTGACCATTTTCGGCAAGAAGGACTTTCAGCAGCTTGTCACGATCAAAACCATGATCCGCGACTTGAACATGGATATAGAGGTGGTGGGCATGCCGACCACAAGGGAGCAGGACGGACTGGCCATGAGTTCCCGCAATGTTTATCTGAGCGCAGAAGAACGGAAATCGGCCCTATGCCTGAGCCGGTCCCTGGCGATGGCAAAACGGCTGTTCGAGGCGGGAGAAACCGAGGCCGCGAAAATTCTGGATCAGGTATGCGGGTATATCCGATCGCACGCTTATACCGCCATTGATTATGTCAAAATCAGCGACGTGGATACGGTTGAGGAAGTTCGGACGGTCGGACGTCATGCCTTTATCGCCATGGCGGTCAGGATTGGAAAGACGAGATTGATCGACAACTACGTTTTCGGAGAGGATCTGAATATATCCTATTCAGAAGAACGGTAATTCTTAAAGAAATTTTTAAGAGGTGAGTTTCAATGCAACGGTTCATGATGAAATCAAAACTGCACAGGGCCACGGTGACCGATGCGGATCTGCACTACGAGGGGAGTATCTCCATCGACGAGAATCTGCTTGAGGCCTCAAACATTATTCCCTATGAGAAGGTCGCT